>NZ_JAOWGW010000032.1:0-779 GCF_030332945.1 Citrobacter sp. Cpo037 | reverse complement strand
GGCACCGCCACTTCGTAGCGCTGCTCGCCGTTGATGTTGACGACTTTGCCGGTAAAGTCCTGCCCCTGCACGCTGACGGTCACGGCATCACCCGCTTTGGCATCGCCGCCTGCCACGCCGCTTATCAGCGTGGTCATCCGGTTTTCAATGGCGTTGACCACATTGTCGTTCGCCACGGTATCGATATGTACCGTGTTTTCCGCGAAGTTGTCGACATGCACGCTGTGGGTGTCGGTGGCAATCGCCAGATTGCCCGCCGCATCGTGGGAGGTGACGCTGACGTGTACTTTCACATCTTTCAGCACCTGACCGACGTTGTCAGAGAACGCCGAAGAGTCAACATCAATGCGGTAACCGAGGGTATGTTTACCCATATCAATCACCTTGCCGCTGTACTGATGGCCATTGATCTCCACCAGTACCGGATCACCCACTTTCGCGTCTTCCCCGCGCACAATACCGGTAATGGTCTGCCGGGCGGCGGACAGTTCAGTAAAGTTCAGGGTGTTATCGGCGGTGACATCGTGAATATTAATGGTGTTTTGCGCATGGGTATCCAGCGCTACGGTACGATGCGACTGCGCGGTGACTTCATTCCCCGCCGCATCATGGCTGACCAGCGTCACCTGCACATCATTTTTACCTTCGTGCAGCGTCCCCACCGGCACCGCCACTTCGTAACGCAGCTCGCCGTTAATATGAACGACTTTGCCGGTAAAATCCTGCCCCTGCACGCGAACGGTCACCGGGTCGTTGACGGCCGCATCGCCACCAACGGC
>NZ_JAOWGW010000031.1:0-22632 GCF_030332945.1 Citrobacter sp. Cpo037 | reverse complement strand
CTTTGAATGGGTTCATGTGCAGCTCCATCAGCAAAAGGGGATGATAAGTTTATCACCACCGACTATTTGCAACAGTGCCCTTTTGCCTAAGGTGGTTGCGATGAGGGCCGAGGGACGCAGCTATCGCTGGATCGCACGCGAGCTCGGTATCAGCAAGAATACCGTCGCTGACATCGTGCAACGACACAGAGCTAACGCTTAGGGTGTCATTTCGCCCTCAGCCGGAACCGACCCCATTATGGGCGTTGGCCTCAACACGATTTTACGACACTTAAAAAACTCAGGCCGCAGTCGGTAAACTCACGCATACAACCGGGCAGTGACGTCATTGTTTGCGCGGAAATGGACGAACAGTGGGGTTACGTCGGCGCTAAATCACGCCAGCGCTGGTTGTTTTACGCGTATGACAGGATACGGAGGACGGTTGTGGCGCACGTATTCGGTGAACGCACGTTGGCCACGCTGGAGCGTCTTCTTGGCCTGCTGTCGGCCTTTGAGGTCGTGGTATGGATGACGGATGGCTGGCCGCTTTATGAATCACGCCTGAAGGGAGAACTGCACGTTATCAGCAAGCGATATACGCAGCGCATTGAGCGGCATAACCTGAATCTGAGGCAGCATCTGGCAAGGCTGGGCAGGAAGTCACTGTCGTTCTCAAAATCGGTGGAGCTGCATGACAAAGTCATCGGGCATTATCTGAACATAAAACACTATCAGTAAGTTGGAGTCATTACCCAATATTGGCAAGTACCAAATCATAGCACTTGCCATATAAATTACTTTTTCTTGTATTTTCCGTCCATTGAACCAACAGCAGAAACACCGCAATAGTTCTCGCAGCTACGGGTCATTACATTAACAGAACCATCCTTCAACTCACTAATCACCGCTACACATGCGCTCGATGAATCGCTGTAGACCCAGCGATTTCTCTGCCCTGCACCCGCCCCTACGGATTCAGCAATGCCCTCCATATTACAAACACCGGAAGCATTCCCATGAGATGCGTTAATATTAAATTCAACAGCGCCACTCCCCTGTGACAAAGATAAAGCGCCATTCCGTTTAATGTATTCACCGGCATGTGCCATAGATAAACCTGACGCCAGAATAAATAACAAAATTGTCTTTTTCATTTCAAATCCTTAGTTTAATTAAAAACTTCACATAATCTATAACTTGGCATTATTTTTATCTAATACCAGAGCTGCATAATAATAGAAAGTCGAAGTAAGTTGATTAGCCTGATCTGTCGTTACAACTTCTATGAAATCATCTCCTGCAACTAATCCATTAAGATACAATTCACCATCCTCTTCATGAAATAAAAAACCTGTAGATGGCTTACCTGTTACTTTTATTCTAAATCCAAAGTAGCCGCCATTATCAATTTTACTCATTGACTTAATAGATGGCATATCAAGCATCAAGGATAAATACTCCTGCAATGTACTATATCGCGAATAATTAGACGCAAAGTAAACATATATAGGTGATGCTAACTGAGTTTTAGAAAATCCTAATCTTGAAATTTCCGATGAATATTTATTTTCCAGTTCTTGTATAACTTCATTTTTCGGACGTCTGTTTGAATTAACTTCCTGCCTGGATGTCTCCCTCTCTTTATTAATCTGCCTACTAATATCTTGAGTAGATATGCAGCTTAATTTTTCCGAAGAAGAACCATACCGTTCACAAATTTCATCTACACGCCATTCGTATAAACTTCTGATGCAGGAATATTCACTGCAAGCATTTCTTTTATTAAGCCATGCTATTTGATCTTTTTTAAGGAGATCTTTAACTTTTTGTGAGCGGTTAGAGTTCATAACTGCAAGATAGTTATTTGATAGTGCTTCATCCATTCTATTCAGAACATTATCAGAGCAGATTATTTTTTCATAACTGGCATTAGCTTTTAAACAATCAAAAGATGCGGCATAACTTGCCGTACTACATGCCATTAAGGATAAAAACAAAAACGTTTTTTTACTTATTATATTCTTCATGAGACAGCCTCGTTGGTAAATTTATAATGAGTCAGCCAATCGCATAAGTACGGGATACATAGGGAGATTCGATAAGCCTAAACGTCCCCGCACCGACAACATGATTCATGACTTTTACATTCTGGACAGATGACTTTTCGCGTGATTGTGTTCGATGATAAAATGCGGAATATGCCACCAACCCTTCCCCCCAGCTAATATCTCTTGTTGGGGCAACAATCGCATTACAGAATGATTTGTGCAGAGTGAATAACTCTTCTGCGCCATTACCAACAGAGCAACTTGAGAAACAGATACATTTCCCTCTTAATATCGGCCATGCCAGTCGATCTAAATCACGCCATGTAATAATAGAGTCATCTGTTAGCGCAAAGCCTTTATCATATCCATGCGCACTAATATGGACATATTTTATGTTTTCTCTATGGGCGACCTTTAAGGCTTTAATAAGCGTTTTTTCATTAATCACCTCAATGCTCTTGGCATTAACACCCTGTAATTGAAGTATCCGCTTTAATGTTTCTCCTTCACCTCTGCCATCATAAATATCCTGATCGCTACGTGATTCAATAATCAATATTTCCTGTTTTTTCATCAGCCACGCCAAACAAGATATTCATTTATGAGTTTGTTATAGACATATCAAAAAGATCCCGTTTTCAGTTTAGGGAACAAAACGAAGTTTGGTTACCGCAAAAGCGTCAGATTACGAGGTATCCACTCTCTTACTCCCCTCCCTTCACCACAATGACTATAGATGCGCAAAACCCATTTATATTCCATTGATGATGTTCATACAAGAGAAAAAAGGCCACAAACTTCCATCTATAGACATTTTAAGGAAGTGAAGAGCAGTATATGGCCCAGTTACCCTCAGATAGTGCAGACAAACAGGTAGGCCAACGCATTCAAATGCGTCGTAAAGAGCTGGGAATGACAGCCCAGCACTTAGCGGAGCTTGTTGATATATCCCACCAACAGCTTTCGCGTTATGAACGAGGAACAAACAAGATAAACGTAGCTCATCTTGTGAACATCGCCATCCAGCTTAATACACCTATTAGCTGGTTTTTCATTGATTGCTTCTCGACGTTAGATACTGAAGCCAAGAAGCAGCATGATTTCGTACCCGTAAAAGATTCTGATTTGAAAAGTCGTCTGGATAATATATGGCCTCGTCTGACACATGAGCAAAGACGAATATTGATTATGTTTCTTGATAAATACACCAAACAATAATGATAAACAACGGCTTTTTTAGCCTATAATTTTCAAAACAGACCATACTCATTCATCTTCATCTAAGATAGATAGCCGGTTAAGAAGAGTTTTTTCATTTAACAATTGCTTAATATGTCTCTTTTTCCAGTTAGTCCCTTCATTATCTACAAATATCGAAAGAGGAGTACGGATTTTTTCTCTCTGAAATTTTCAGCTATTTGAGAATCAGAAAGTCCTTTATCATTTTTAAGATGATCAACAACTTTATACAAATGATATAGCTCTTTGGCCGCTTGTGATTGGGGATCATATAACTGCCTCAACTTTTCTATACGAAGCAAATAAACTAAGGCCGAAGAATAGTTTTCTATGAGGTTGCGCATTTGAGGCTGTGGTCGTCTATGCCCCAAACTTTCACACAAATCAGCCAATTTCTCATAGTCAGCGCTATTAAGCCTGATTGAGATTTTATGCTCCCCTAATTCTTCCAGTCGTTCTTTACGTATATTTTGATACTCAATGTTCTTCTGACGTCGGACCGCCAGTTCGTCCCCTTTCAGACGCTTTTCCACTTTCGCCATAATCTTTATACCTCATATCTAAATCTGATGATCAGACTACTCCTCAGACGATAGCTGTCAAGATTTCAGTCTGATGATCAGACTTACAATCAAACATAGTCTGATCATCAGATTTCCATGTTTTCAGGCATCAAGAGCCATTTTAAGTGATTTTTAGTGAAGTCTGATGATCAGACAACTCCATTTAACGCAAAAATTTAGCGATTTTGGAAATCTGTAAAGGCGGTTTGCATCAATTGGATGCGTAAATCGAACAGGTTTTTACGATGAATGCTTCACGTCTGATCAAACTGAAAACAGTCCTTGAATACTGCGCTTTCTCACGGGCTACGCTCTATCGCCAAATCAAAGCAGGCCATTTCCCTGAACCTGTTCGCCTGACTGGCGGTTTGGAGGATGCAAACACCGCTTCTCGTTCAGTCGCATGGAGAGAGGAAGAAATACTGCAATGGATAGATAACCGCCAGAAAGTGCCGTTATCAGAAACAAGGAAAATTGAGCGGAAAAGTTCATCGCTCTAATAGCACGTTATATGCACATCTATATGGATAGTGATTATCTGGTTCAATACTCACTATCCCATATCAATAGTTATTTCTGTAAGGGATACAAATGTTACTGAACAAACGCAATATAGATTTTTGTTATTCACTCGATGTTGGCAAAACTACCAAAGATAAACAGTTAAAAATGAGAACTGATAAACTCTGTGTTGTAAGTCGATTTGATAATGACGCAGAAATGAACGAAACATATGTCAGTCTGGAAAGTATGAATCATGCTAAATCCAAAAAATATCGTGTTCAATATATCCGAACCAATGAGGAAAAACCTTACCGTAAGGCATTACTGATCAGGGGAAAGAAGAAAAACTCACCAGTATTGTTGCGTATTGATTACTCCCCCATAAATCGTAACACAGGCGGAATACGTTTAGATTTTCGTCCACAACATATGACGCCTCAAAAAATAGATCATTTATTATCGTGGATAAACCGCCAATTAGGAGAAATATGTTATCAACTGCTGGCGCGAGCCTGGATTACGCAAATTGATGTCGCTCTCGATGTCTACAACTGCAAGTTAGATGATTACATATGGGGTTTGGAACGTTCAGGAAAGACAGCATATTTTAATAAAGAAGATGGTTTGCCGGGTATCAGGATAGGTAGTTATCGCTCTCTTTTACATTTTCTTTGCTACGGAAAAATAGACGCTAACAGCGGTAGAAAACTGGTATTTCAGGAAAGAGCCAAATTCATTAACATCAATTTTGATGAGTATCAGCAATTCCTGCGTATTGAAGCGAGGTACAGGCCAAATGCAACACCCACAAGCAAAAACGGTAATGTGTTGATGCTGGCCCATATTTTAGAGATGAGAAATCCTTTCGAGCGGCTCCGGGTCTATTCGAAAGATTTAGGGGATGAGCTATTGGACAGACGGTATCTTTACGCGCTCCCAAACGCTCCCAGCATCGCTGAAATGAAGCGCTACATGATGGATGCTATGCAATGCTCACGCTTGCCTCGCAAAGTCGATAGACTCATTGCAGAGTACGAGATAGAGCTGTTCGATAAACATACAGTCTGGATGCAGTGGTCACGCTGCGTTGCTCAATTAAGCGGCATTTTCAGTATAGCGTCTGTTTTCTGTGTACATAAGAGTGTACATAAGAGTGTACATAAGAGTGTACATACTGAAAATATGGAGTATAGAAAACTCAATAAAATCAACAAATAAACACCATTACTCAATATTCAGATTCAACATCGAATAAGTAGTCATTCAACGTAGCCCGCCAATAAATGGCGAGGCTACGTGTTTTTCCCGCCGCTTTAGTACTCTCCCCATTCAGTCCGAATTATATTTTCTCATCATTCATTATCACTACCCATAACACAAAGCGCATATCACCACGTATTTTCAGCACAGTCGCATTAGCTGTAGTTATTAAAATCACTTCACCTTAGAAAATCTCAATCGTGACAATGCGCACAAATCGCTAACCTTAGCCCCCAGCAAATCAGGGGGAATACATGCTGTTACACGTTTTATATTTAATTGGTATTACTGCCGAAGCCATGACCGGTGCGCTTGCTGCTGGGCGTCGTCGTATGGATACATTTGGCGTCATCATCATTGCCACCGCGACGGCCATTGGCGGCGGATCGGTACGCGATATTCTTCTCGGCCACTATCCTCTTGGCTGGGTAAAGCACCCTGAATACGTCATTATCGTGGCGACCGCTGCGGTACTCACCACCATTATTGCTCCCGTCATGCCCTATCTGCGCAAAATATTCCTCGTACTGGATGCGCTGGGCCTTGTGGTCTTTTCTATTATCGGTGCTCAGGTGGCACTGGATATGGGCCATGGACCGATTATCGCCGTGGTCGCTGCGGTCACGACCGGCGTCTTCGGTGGCGTATTACGCGACATGTTCTGCAAACGCATCCCGTTAGTGTTCCAGAAAGAGCTGTATGCTGGCGTATCATTCGCCGCTGCTGTGTTGTACATCGTGCTGCAACATTATGTCTCCAGTCACGATGTAGTGGTTATCTCTACCCTGCTCTTCGGCTTTACCGCCCGACTGCTGGCGCTGCGTCTGAAGTTAGGGCTACCGGTATTTTACTATCGCCATGAAGGCCATTAAGGCATAAAGCCCGCGATCCGCTGAGCAGCTAACCAGTTGCTCAGCGCAGTGATTTCTCTATTCTCCAGCCACTGCATCACCTGGCGTGCCCGCCGCTCCCCCATGAAAGGCAAGTGCCGCCAGCTTTGTTCACTGCGCGCCTGTAACTGCTGCCACGAACTATCCCGGCTGGCATTTAGCGTTGCCTGTGTTAACGGTATTCCCATAGCAATCACCCAGCGCGTGAACGGGAGATCGCGCGACAGGTTGAACTGATGCCACAGCTTCTCCCCTTTGATTACACCAAGTGTGGACTGTAACTGTTCCTGAGTTAACCCAAACCAGGAAAAGATATGTTCAAAGCGATACACCTGGTTGAGCTTTCGCCATCCCGCCTCGCCGATCCCCTCCACCCCCAGCACCTCTTTGCCGCCCAGCCAGACCAGTCTGGCAACAAACTGTTCCTGGCACTCCGCTGTAGCATAAAAACAGGTTAATGAATTGAAGCGCCCCTCGGGGGGTATTGGCTTAGTACGCTGAGTGCTGCGCCAGACCACCCCGTCTATACGGGGTATCCCTTGTCCGGCCAGGCTCACCAGAATCTGATCGCCAGGCGCGATATCCCATTCATTCCAGCGTCGGACGGAGCCAATATTGACGCGCTGTACGCGTTTATCATCCAGCATGACGGGAGTCAGCAATGCAACCACCGCAATTTTCCCGCTTTTACCAACGGAGAACTGAATACCCGTTACCTCAGATACCCTCGTCACGGGAGGATGTTTCCACGCCGCCAGCCAGTCACCCTGTCCGGGTAGCCAATACTGTGCCCGTGGTTCTTTTGCCGTTCGCACCACGACACCATCCGTCACAAAAGGTAATGCTGAACTCCACCACCTGATGCGCGACTTTTCGACGTCATCCGCATTCTTCACGGCCTGAGTATAGCGTTGCGTGTAACTGAACCCGGCAGCCGTGAGCTGCTCCAGTCTTTCAGACATGACCGCCGGACCATCAGGCCAGGCCCAGATAAAAATTGCCAGCGAGCGTAACATTTCCGGATTGCCCTGGCGCATCATCAATCCAGCAACCTTCGAGCGGGCATTCATTCCCCCGCTCTGCTTCTGAATATGCCCCTCTTGCTGCAAAAATATCTCACCCTGCAACGTACTGTTAGCGAGTTTCCCCCTGGTGGAATGTGGTACGGAAGGGATCTGCAGAACCTTTTGCGTCCAGTCTTCGCCTTGCAGGCCATTACCACGGCTAATCGCCCGTACCAGATTGCCATTGCGATAGACTAACGTCACCGCCACGCCATCCACCTTCGGTTGCACCCAGAGATTGCTGCGAGCGTGCATCCATTGCTGTAGCGCTTGCTTATCAGCAAGTTTTCGAACGCCCGTATGGGGAACAGGATGCGAGACGGTGCCACTTATTGGGGGCGCAGAAAGATCTGATGGGGCTTCATCGCCAAAACAGCGCTGCCATTGAATTAGTTGCGCATTGAGCTGGTCATAAACGCCGTCGTCTACGGCACTTTCCCCTTGTTTCCAGTAACTGTCATTCCACTGTGTAATCTGCTGCTGTAGTCGTGAAATTTCCTCGTTTGCCCTGGCAGGCGACCAGACGGGGCATACAGCCCATGCGGGTAGATACCCCATTAGCAAAACCAGCCCTATGCATTTCCATAATCCCATGCTATCTCCGCTGAACGATATGTTTCCCGGCAGGTATAGCGCGAAGTGAAATAGAAACAGAGCGGCAAAAATTCATCCTGCGAACAGCTTTCCGGACATTTACATGTATTGCTGCAAATCATCGATAAAACAGGAAACTGGTACGCAAAACGCAATAAACATGCGCAAAAAGTGTGACAAGGGCTACGTCACATAGCGGCTACGTGTATAATAAGCCCGTATGTAGGCTCTCTTTCGACAATCACATACATTAAGATACTCATGGCTCAAGGCACGCTTTATATTGTTTCTGCCCCCAGTGGCGCGGGTAAATCCAGCCTGATTCAGGCTTTATTAAAGACCCAACCGTTGTATGACACCCAGGTTTCTGTTTCGCACACCACGCGCGCACCGCGCCCGGGGGAAGTGCACGGTGAACACTATTTCTTTGTGAACCATGATGAATTCAGAACCATGATTGGTAGAGACGCGTTCCTGGAACACGCGGAGGTTTTCGGTAATTACTACGGCACCTCGCGTGAAACCATTGAGCAAGTATTAGCATCCGGCGTAGACGTCTTTTTAGATATCGACTGGCAAGGTGCGCAGCAAATTCGTGAAAAAATGCCGCATGCGCGCAGTATTTTTATTTTGCCACCGTCTAAGATTGAGCTGGACCGGCGCCTGCGTGGCCGCGGTCAGGATAGCGAAGACGTGATCGCGAAACGTATGGCGCAAGCTGTTGCAGAAATGAGCCATTACGCCGAATATGATTATCTTATTGTGAATGATGATTTCGACACCGCCCTGGGCGATTTGAAAACCATCATTCGCGCCGAACGTCTGCGCATGAGCCGCCAAAAGCAGCGTCATGACGCTTTAATCAGCAAACTGTTGGCAGACTGAACCCACATTCAGTATCATGCCCAGTCATTTCTTCACCTGTGGAGCATTTTAAGTATGGCACGCGTAACTGTTCAGGACGCTGTAGAGAAAATTGGTAACCGTTTTGACCTGGTACTGGTCGCCGCGCGTCGCGCTCGTCAGATGCAGGTAGGCGGAAAGGATCCGCTCGTACCGGAAGAAAACGATAAAACTACCGTTATCGCGCTGCGCGAAATCGAAGAAGGTCTGATCAACAACCAGATCCTCGACGTGCGTGAGCGCCAGGAACAGCAAGAGCAGGAAGCCGCTGAATTACAAGCCGTTACCGCTATTGCTGAAGGTCGTCGTTAATCACAAAGCGGGTCGCCCTTGTATCTGTTTGAAAGCCTGAATCAACTGATTCAAAACTACCTGCCGGAAGACCAGATTAAGCGTCTTCGGCAGGCGTATCTCGTTGCACGTGACGCTCACGAGGGCCAGACACGTTCAAGCGGTGAACCCTATATCACGCACCCGGTAGCGGTAGCCTGCATTCTGGCCGAGATGAAACTCGACTACGAAACGCTGATGGCTGCGCTGCTGCATGACGTGATTGAAGATACCCCAGCCACCTATCAGGACATGGAACAGCTTTTTGGTAAAAGCGTTGCAGAGCTGGTAGAAGGGGTATCGAAGCTTGATAAGCTTAAGTTTCGCGATAAGAAAGAGGCGCAAGCTGAAAACTTTCGCAAGATGATTATGGCGATGGTGCAGGATATCCGCGTCATTCTCATCAAACTTGCCGACCGCACCCACAACATGCGCACGCTGGGCTCATTACGCCCGGACAAGCGTCGCCGCATCGCCCGCGAAACCCTCGAAATCTATAGTCCGCTGGCACACCGTTTAGGTATTCATCACATTAAAACCGAGCTGGAAGAGCTGGGTTTTGAAGCGCTGTACCCAAACCGCTATCGCGTGATTAAAGAAGTGGTTAAAGCCGCTCGCGGCAACCGCAAAGAGATGATCCAAAAAATCCTCTCGGAAATCGAAGGGCGTTTGCAGGAGGCAGGTATTCCGTGTCGCGTAAGCGGGCGTGAGAAGCACCTGTACTCTATTTACTGCAAAATGGTGCTCAAAGAGCAGCGTTTTCACTCCATCATGGATATCTACGCATTTCGCGTCATCGTTCATGATTCCGATACCTGCTATCGCGTACTCGGCCAGATGCACAGCCTGTACAAACCACGCCCTGGTCGCGTGAAAGACTATATCGCCATTCCGAAAGCGAACGGATATCAGTCTTTGCACACCTCAATGATCGGCCCTCATGGCGTCCCGGTTGAAGTACAGATTCGTACTGAAGACATGGACCAGATGGCAGAGATGGGTGTCGCAGCGCACTGGGCTTACAAAGAGCACGGCGGCGAAAGCAGCACCACTGCGCAAATCCGCGCTCAGCGCTGGATGCAAAGCTTGCTGGAACTGCAGCAGAGCGCCGGTAGCTCGTTTGAATTTATTGAAAGCGTCAAATCTGATCTCTTCCCGGATGAGATTTATGTTTTCACACCGGAAGGACGCATTGTCGAACTGCCTGCCGGTGCAACACCTGTCGACTTCGCCTACGCTGTGCATACCGATATCGGTCACGCCTGCGTCGGCGCACGTGTAGACAGACAGCCTTACCCGCTTTCACAACCGCTCTTTAGCGGTCAGACAGTTGAGATTATTACCGCGCCGGGCGCACGTCCGAATGCCGCGTGGCTAAACTTCGTCGTCAGTTCGAAAGCGCGCGCCAAGATTCGCCAACTGTTGAAAAACCTCAAGCGCGATGATTCCGTCAGTCTGGGGCGTCGACTGCTCAACCATGCCCTGGGCGGTAGCCGTAAACTGGCTGAGATCCCGCCAGAGAGCATTCAGCGTGAGCTTGAGCGCATGAAGCTCGCCACGCTTGACGATCTGCTCGCAGAAATCGGTCTGGGTAACGCCATGAGCGTGGTGGTAGCGAAAAACCTCCAGCAGGGCGAAGCAACAGCGAACGTACCAGCACAATCCGGCCATGGTCATCTGCCGATCAAAGGCGCTGACGGCGTACTGATCACCTTCGCGAAATGCTGTCGTCCAATTCCAGGCGATCCAATCATTGCCCACGTCAGTCCGGGTAAAGGTCTGGTGATCCACCATGAGTCCTGCCGTAATATTCGTGGCTACCAGAAAGAGCCAGAGAAGTTTATGGCGGTGGAATGGGATAAAGAGACGGAGCAGGAATTCATCACCGAGATTAAGGTGGATATGTTTAACCACCAGGGTGCTCTGGCGAACCTGACGGCGGCAATCAACACGACCACCTCCAATATTCAAAGTCTGAATACGGAAGAGAAAGATGGCCGCGTTTATAGCGCCTTTATTCGCCTGACCGCTCGCGATCGTGTGCACCTGGCGAATATCATGCGCAAAATCCGCGTCATGCCGGACGTGATAAAAGTCACCCGTAACCGAAACTAGTCTTATGAATGAACAGCGCTATGCACGTATCCGCGAGATGCTCGCACGTCGTCAGCCCGATCTGACCGTCTGCATGGAGCAGGTTCACAAACCTCATAACGTTTCTGCGATTATTCGTACTGCAGATGCGGTCGGCGTGCATGAAGTCCACGCCGTCTGGCCGGGTAGCCGCATGCGCACTATGCTCTCTTCTGCCGCAGGCAGTAACAGTTGGGTGCAAGTCAAGACCCACCCGACTATTGGCGATGCGGTCACACATTTAAAAAGCCGGGGCATGCAGGTCCTGGCAACCCATCTGTCAGATAAAGCCGTGGATTTTCGCGAGATTGATTACACGCACCCTACCTGCATCCTGATGGGCCAGGAGAAAACCGGCATCACTCAGGAAGCGTTGGATCTGGCTGATCAGGACATCATCATTCCCATGACTGGCATGGTGCAGTCGCTGAACGTTTCTGTCGCCTCTGCGCTGATTCTGTACGAAGCACAGCGCCAGCGGCAAAACGCAGGGATGTACCGCCGAGAAAACAGCATGCTGCCACAAGATGAGCAACAGCGCTTACTGTTTGAAGGCGGTTATCCGGTGCTGGCGAATGTCGCTAAGCGCAAAGGTCTTCCCTACCCTCACGTAAACACGCAGGGCGAAATTGAAGCCGATGCAACGTGGTGGGCCACTATGCAATCTGCGAGATAAACGCGATGAAAGGCCGTTTACTGGATGCCATCCCACTCAACTCTCTGACCGGCGTTGGCGCAGCGCAAAGCAGTAAACTGGCGAAAATTGGCCTGCACACCGTGCAGGACCTCCTGCTCCACCTTCCTCTGCGTTACGAAGACCGTACCCATCTGTACCCAATTGGCGAACTGCTGCCGGGTGTCTATGCCACCGTTGAAGGCGAAGTGCTGAACTGCAATATCACCTTCGGCGGCCGCCGGATGATGACCTGTCAAATCAGCGATGGCTCGGGGATTCTCACCATGCGCTTTTTCAACTTCAGTGCAGCGATGAAAAACAGCCTTGCTACCGGGCGTAGGGTTCTGGCCTACGGCGAAGCCAAACGCGGGAAATACGGCGCAGAGATGATTCACCCGGAATACCGCGTACAAGGCGATCTCAGCACGCCAGAATTGCAGGAAACACTCACACCAGTGTATCCAACCACCGAAGGTGTGAAGCAGGCCACGCTGCGCAAGCTGACCGATCAGGCACTGGATCTGCTCGATACCTGCGCCATTGCCGAACTGCTGCCGCCAGAGCTGTTACAGGGCATGATGAGCCTACCCGAAGCACTGCGCACATTGCACCGCCCCCCACCGTCGCTGCAACTCAGCGATCTGGAAACCGGACAACATCCGGCGCAGCGACGTCTGATTCTCGAAGAACTGCTGGCGCATAACCTCAGCATGCTGGCGCTACGCGCCGGGGCACAGCGTTTTCACGCCCAGCCGTTAAGTGCTAACAACGCGCTAAAAGATAAGCTGCTGGCAGCATTGCCGTTCAAACCTACTGGCGCGCAGGCCCGCGTTACCGCTGAGATTGAACGCGATATGGCGCTGGATGTGCCGATGATGCGCCTGGTGCAGGGTGATGTCGGCTCCGGTAAAACGCTGGTTGCCGCGCTGGCTGCGCTGCGGGCTATCGCACATGGTAAACAGGTTGCGCTAATGGCTCCTACCGAATTATTGGCTGAACAGCATGCAAATAACTTCCGCAACTGGTTCGCGCCGCTGGGCGTTGAAGTGGGCTGGCTGGCGGGCAAGCAGAAAGGTAAAGCGCGTCTGGCGCAACAGGAAGCTATCGCCAGCGGTCAGGTGCAGATGATTGTCGGCACGCACGCGATTTTCCAGGAACAGGTGCAGTTCAACGGGCTGGCGCTGGTTATCATCGACGAACAGCACCGCTTCGGCGTACATCAGCGTCTGGCACTGTGGGAGAAAGGTCAGCAGCAGGGTTTCCATCCACACCAGCTAATCATGACCGCCACGCCGATTCCGCGCACCCTGGCGATGACAGCCTATGCTGACCTCGACACATCGGTTATCGATGAACTCCCTCCGGGGCGTACGCCGGTCACCACAGTCGCCATTCCGGATACCCGCCGCAGCGATATTATTGATCGCGTGCGCAACGCCTGTACCCACGAAGGACGTCAAGCATACTGGGTCTGTACGCTGATTGAAGAGTCTGACTTGTTGGAAGCTCAGGCGGCAGAAGCGACGTGGGAAGAGCTTAAACTGGCGCTGCCAGAACTCAATATTGGCCTGGTACACGGGCGCATGAAGCCCGCTGAGAAGCAGTCAGTAATGGCGGCCTTTAAGCAGGGTGAACTGCATCTGCTGGTTGCCACCACGGTGATTGAAGTGGGCGTGGACGTACCCAATGCCAGCCTGATGATTATTGAAAACCCGGAACGCTTAGGTCTGGCCCAGTTGCACCAGTTGCGTGGTCGCGTAGGCCGTGGCGCGGTGGCCTCCCACTGTGTCCTGCTCTACAAATCACCGCTGTCTAAAACCGCGCAGAAACGCCTGCAGGTTCTGCGAGACAGCAACGATGGATTCGTGATTGCGCAAAAAGATTTAGAGATTCGCGGCCCCGGCGAGCTGTTAGGTACTCGCCAGACCGGAACGGCAGAATTCAAGGTCGCAGATTTACTGCGCGATCAGGCGATTATCCCGGAAGTTCAGCGCATTGCCCGCCATATTCACGAACGTTATCCGCAACAGGCCTTGGCACTGATAGAGCGCTGGATGCCGGAAACCGAACGCTACTCCAACGCGTAGTTAATTCATAGCTGCGGCGGATGTTACCCCGCCGCACAGCCGTTATTGCGCGAAAATCGGTAACAGCAGATACAGCTTAATCACCAGCGCGTTGACGATATCGATAAAGAACGCCCCCACCATCGGCACCACCAGAAACGCCATATGGGATGGTCCAAAACGTTCGGTAATCGCCTGCATGTTGGCAATCGCCGTCGGCGTCGCGCCGAGGCCAAAACCACAGTGTCCGGCTGCCAGCACGGCGGCATCGTAGTTCTTACCCATCATGCGCCAGGTGACGAATATCGCGTACAGCGCCATGAAAATAGTCTGCACAACCAGGATTGCCAGCATCGGCAAGGCCAGTGAAGCCAGTTCCCACAACTTCAGGCTCATCAACGCCATCGCCAGGAACAGCGACAGACTTACGTTACCCAGCACCGAAACTGCACGTTCGAACACCCGATAAAAACCCAGTAGCGCCAGACCGTTACTGAGGATCACCCCAACAAACAACACGCAGACGAAGGTCGGCAATTCCAGCACTGTTCCAACCAGCATTTGCGCAACGATTTTACCCACCGTCAGACAGATAGCGATCAGAGCAATGGTTTCAATCAGCACCAGCGAGGTGATCATGCGCCCAACGTCCGGCTTTTCAAATGCGGTCGGCACGGCCTGATCGTCCGGCATACCGTCTGGCGTGGTGGAGTGTTTGACCAGATAGCGTGCCACCGGGCCGCCAATCAGTCCGCCCAACACCAGACCAAACGTTGCGCAAGCCATCGCCACTTCAGTCGCATTGGTGAAGCCATAACGTTCAATAAACAGCTTGCTCCACGCGGCCCCGGTTCCGTGTCCACCAGAGAGGGTGATCGAGCCAGCGATCAGCCCCATCAGCGGGTCCAGACCCAGTAGGGTCGCCATACCAATACCGATGGCGTTTTGCATCAGCAACAAGCCAACAACCACAATCAGAAAGATACCCACCACGCGGCCACCAGCACGCAGACTGGCGATATTGGCGTTCAGGCCGATAGTGGCGAAAAAGGCCAGCATCAGCGGATCGCGCAGGGTCATATCGAAGTCCACTTCCCAACCCATGCTTTTTTTCAGCACCAGCAGCGCAATCGCCACCAGCAATCCACCTGCAACGGGTTCGGGAATGGTGTATTTTTTCAGGAAGGAAACAGACTGGACGAGCTTACGTCCCAGCAGCAACACAAGGGTTGCCGCAACCAGCGTTGATAACGTATCGAGATAAAACATTTACAGCTCCATTAGTGCGTTTAGCACAATCACGCACGATGCATTCCAGACCGATTTTTAGCTCTTATTGAGTTTTCGGAGTGGATTTTAAGCAGAAAATGATGAAAAGTTATATAAAAATGTTTGTTTATCCGTTTTAAATATTAAGAATACCTGCTAGCAAACGTTTGCTTTTCTGCCCTGGTCAGATAAAATCACCGCTTTTCCACCATGGGATTGCCTCTGATGTCCGTTAACGCCGTAGAGTCAACAAATGCGCAACCGGTTGCGCAGACTCACAACAGTGAACTGATTTACCGTCTTGAAGATCGCCCCCCGTTAGCCCAGACCCTTTTTGCCGCCTGTCAGCATCTGCTGGCCATGTTCGTCGCGGTGATCACCCCTGCTCTGTTAATTTGCCAGGCGCTTGGTTTACCGGCTCAGGATACTCAACACATTATCAGTATGTCGCTGTTCGCCTCCGGCGTAGCTTCTATCATTCAGATCAAAGCCTGGGGACCAGTAGGCTCAGGGCTGCTATCCATTCAGGGCACCAGCTTTAACTTTGTTGCGCCACTGATTATGGGCGGTACGGCGCTAAAAACCGGTGGCGCAGATGTCCCAACCATGATGGCGGCGCTGTTCGGTACACTGATGCTGGCAAGCTGCACCGAGATGGTTATCTCGCGTGTCCTGCACCTGGCGCGTCGTATTATTACTCCGCTGGTCTCAGGGGTGGTAGTGATGATTATCGGCCTGTCGTTGATTCAGGTGGGTCTGACATCGATTGGCGGTGGCTATGCCGCAATGAGCGACAACACCTTTGGTGCGCCGAAGAATTTACTGTTGGCAGGCGTGGTGCTGGCGCTAATCATCCTGCTTAACCGTCAACGCAACCCTTACCTGCGCGTTGCGTCATTGGTGATTGCGATGGCGGCAGGCTATCTGCTGGCCTGGTTTATGGACATGCTGCCGCAAAATACCGCACCGGTAAGTCAGGACCTGCTGATGGTGCCAACGCCGCTGTATTATGGCCTGGGCATCGACTGGAGTTTACTGCTGCCGCTGATGCTGGTCTTTATGATCACTTCACTGGAAACCATCGGCGATATTACGGCCACCTCTGATGTCTCCGAGCAGCCGGTTTCTGGTCCGCTGTATATGAAGCGCCTGAAAGGCGGCGTGCTGGCGAACGGTCTGAACTCGTTTGTTTCCGCCGTGTTCAACACCTTCCCGAACTCCTGTTTTGGCCAGAACAACGGGGTTATTCAGTTAACGGGCGTCGCCAGCCGCTACGTTGGTTTTGTGGTGGCGCTGATGCTGATCGCGCTGGGCCTGTTCCCGGCAGTCAGCGGTTTTGTACAGCATATTCCTGAGCCGGTACTGGGCGGCGCAACGCTGGTAATGTTCGGTACTATTGCAGCATCCGGTGTGCGTATCGTGTCCCGCGAGCCGCTGAACCGCCGCGCGATTCTGATTATCGCGCTGTCGCTGGCAGTTGGTCTGGGTGTTTCCCAGCAGCCGCTGATTCTCCAGTTCGCCCCGGATTGGGTGAAAAACCTGCTCTCTTCCGGTATCGCCGCTGGCGGTATTACCGCAATCGTTCTGAATCTGGTATTCCCGCCAGAAAAGCAATAAGCAAAATGCGGCGTTGGTTCTGAATCAACGCCGCTGTAACGCTCTTTCACCATTCCCGCCTTGAGCATTGCGCCTAAATCGTGCATAACTTGACTATGTGCACTTCGCGGGATGGAAGACCATGAAATTTATTGGAAAGCTGCTTCTTTACGTGCTTATCGCCCTTGCAGTGGCGATTCTCGGCCTTTATTTTCTACTGCAAACCCGCTGGGGGGCAGAGCACGTCAGCGCCTGGGTTTCGGAGAACAGCAGCTACCATCTGGCGTTTGATGCCATCGATCACCGGTTTTCTTCCCCTTCCCATATTCTGCTGGAAAACGTCACCTTTGGCCGGGATGGTCAGCCCGCAACGCTGGTCGCTAAAACGGTCGATATTGGGCTGAGTAGCCGCCAAATCACCGACCCGCTGCACGTAGACACCATTTTGTTGCAAAACGGCACGCTGAATCTTTCCCAGCAAACAGCGCCGTTGCCGTTCCAGGCCGATCGCCTGCAATTGCAGGATATGGCGCTTAACAGCCCCGGCAGCGAGTGGAACCTCAGCGCCCAGCGCGTTAACGGCGGCGTCATTCCCTGGAGCCCTGAGGCAGGTAAAATTCTCGGAAGCAAAGCGCAAATTCAGCTCAGCGCCAGTTCGTTGACGCTCAACGATGTTCCAACTACCAACGTCTTGATTGAAGGCAGCATCGACCATGACCGGGTGACGCTAAGCAATATTGGCGCTGACGTGGCGCGTGGGGCATTAACCGGCGTAGCGCAACGCAATGCAGACGGGAGCTGGGTTGTGGAGAATCTGCGCCTGAACGATATCCGGCTGCAAAGCGACAAATCGCTGGCCGACTTTTTTGCCCCGTTAAGCACTATTCCTTCCCTGCAAATTGGTCGTCTGGAAGTGACGGATGCCCGTCTGCAAGGCCCCGACTGGGCGGTGACGGATCTCGATCTGAGCTTGCGCAACATGACCTTCAGCAAGGACGACTGGCAAACTCAGGAAGGAAAATTGTCGATGAACGCCAGCGAGTTTATTTACGGCTCTCTGCACTTCTTCGATCCGATTCTGAACGCCGAGTTCTCACCTCAGGGCATTGCGCTGCGCCAGTTCACCACCCGCTGGGAAGGCGGTATGGTCAGAACATCCGGAAACTGGATGCGCAGCAACAAAGCACTGGTCCTTGACGATGCCGCTATTGCTGGTCTGGAATACACGCTGCCGGAAAACTGGAAGCAGCTGTGGATGAACCCCCTGCCAGCGTGGTTAAACAGCCTGACGCTGAAGAAATTTAGTGCCAGCCGTAATCTGGTGATAGATATCGACCCCAATTTCCCGTGGCAGCTCACCGCGCTGGACGGCTACGGTGCTAACCTCGGGCTGGTACAGAACAATCAGTGGGGGATCTGGAGCGGTAGCACCACCCTCAACGCCGCTGCCGCTACCTTTAACCGTACCGACGTGCGTCGCCCTTCGCTGGCGCTGACGGCAAACAGCAGCACCATCAATATCAGCGAACTGAGCGCCTATACGGAAAAAGGACTTCTGGAGGCCACTGCCAGCATTTCGCAGCTACCTCAACGCCAGACGCAGGTCAGCCTGAACGGGCGCGGCGTGCCAATGACGATCCTGCAGCAGTGGGGCTGGCCCGCACTGCCGCTTTCCGGCGATGGCAACATCCAGCTTACCGCCAGCGGCAATATTCAGGCCGATGTGCCGCTCAAGCCAACGGTCAACGGTCAGCTGCATGCTGTGAACGTGGAGAAACAGCAGGTAACGCAAACTATGCAGGCGGGCGTGGTTTCGGGGAGTGAAGTCACTGCACCACCACCTGCGCAATGATTTATTGCCCGGTGGCGCTTCGCTTACCGGGCCTACTCACGCTCATAAACGAATATATTCACTGCACAACAGCCACTTCACCGGCTCGTCTTCTTCAATCAACGGGAAGCGACCGCCAGGTTCCAAAAAGTGGTTGTCATGCTGGTCGTCATTGACCATCGAGATTTCCCAGCCCAGCACAAACGCCTTCTCCGCCCAAAAGCGATGATACAAGCGCGGTGGCAGGCACACTCCTTGTCCCGGTTTCAATACCAGCGTCTCGCCAGCGTTAACTGTACGCCGCTGACCATCCACGCTAACCTCAACAACGCGTCGGGCGTCATACTCATCATCAGGCGTGGCCCACGCCAGTTGCATACACAAATCACCGCCGCCGCGATTAACGATATCTTCCATTTTATGGCGATGAAAATGCCATGGCGTTTGCTGATCCTGCTGAATTTGCAACATCTTTTCGGCGTACGGTTTGGGGTAGTCCGCTGACCCCATCAAACCATTGCGCAACGTTAGTAACGTCAGCCCCGTTTGCGCAAAATCTCCGTGCCCGAAGTCGGTAATATCCCAGCCCAACTGGAGATCGCGCACTTCACGCCACAGAGTTTGATCCTGTTGCCGCCAGGCATCGACCGTAAAATACGCAAAATCAGGCAGACAGACCCGAAAAGTCTCAGCGATGGCATGCGCTTTATCGACGGCATAATTAATGTGTGAACGCTTCATTCCACTTTTCCTTGTTGCGAAAGAGGCGGGTCGCCCCGCCTGCATGCCGTTAGTAAAGTGATGCTTTGCCGGTTGAACCGAACAGTTTCATTTTGTGGCGGATAACGTCCCGCGCGGCGCTAATGGCTTCCGGATAGATTACGTTCGGGTCCCACCAGGTTTCTTTCGCCAGAATTTCGCGGACTTTCTGGAAGTAAGCGTATTTCATATCGCTGGAAATGTTGATTTTGCCAACGCCCAACGTCACGGATTCGGCAATTTCCGCATCCGGGTTCGCGGAACCGCCGTGCAGCACCAGCGGAATATCCACACGTCCGGCGATATCGCGCAGGATGTTCATTTGCAGCTCTGGCTGCATCCCTTTCGGGTAGATCCCGTGCGCGGTTCCAATCGCCACCGCCAGCGTGTCTGCACCGGTTCGGGCGATAAAATCCTCTGCCTGAGCAGGATCGGTATAAGTAACCTTCGACACGCCGCCTTCCACTGACGTCCCGGTCTGGCCAATCGTTCCCAACTCCCCTTCCACCGAAACACCTACCGCATGCGCCAGTTTGACCACTTCGCGGGTCAGCGCCACGTTCTCTTCATATGGCAGCAGCGAGCCATCAATCATCACCGAGGTAAACCCACACTGAATCGCCCGCAAGACATGCTCAACCGAAGCGCCGTGGTCCAGATGCAGAGTAAAGGGAACCGGGCTACGCATGGTGATATCACGGACGTAGCTAAAAAACGCATCGCCGACAAAATCATGTTCGCTGGGGTGAATGGAGATAATCGCCGGGGTGTTGGTCGCTTCCGCTTCTTCCACTACTGCGCGTACAAAGCAGCTGTCCGCCACGTTGAATGCGCCGATGGCAAAACCGTGCTGACGGGTAGGTTGCAGTAATTCTTTCATCGAAACTAACATGTTAATTCTCCAGTTTCAGGGTGTAGAAAGCCCTGCCAGTGCGTCATCGCAGAGGCATAGAAGGCGTTACAGAAAATGAATCAGGCTTTGCCGATAGCGCCGCTGGCCTGCAGGTACGGAATAATGGCTTCCTCGCAGGCCTGTTCCATCAGGGCCAGGGCATCAACGAGTTCACCGGATGTGTCGCGACACAGGGTATGCAGTAGCGCAGCCTTTCCGGCTTCGAAAACCGCCGCACCAACGTTTATCTTGGCGACACCAAACGTCGGGCAGCGCTGTAGCTGGTCAAACGGCGTTCCGCTGCCGCCATGCAGCGCCAGCGGCACCGTTGATAACCGGGCTATTTCCTCCAGCCGCAGGAAATCAATAGCAGGTATGATACCCGGCGCGTACATGCCGTGTGCTGTACCCACCGACACCGCCAGCAAATCGATCCCGGTCTGTTGGATGAAGGGTTCCACGTCGGCGGCCTGGGTCATCAAATCAGCGTTAGCGGCGTGGTCATAGCACGGAGCATCGGCCAAATGACCCAGCTCGCCTTCCACGCACAGAGAAACGCTGGTTGCAAGCTCAACCACCGCCCGGGTCTGGCGAATGTTCTCCTCCAGCGCAAAGGCGGAGGCGTCGATCATTAAGCCGCTGAATCCGGCGCGAAAAACCTGGCGAATGCGTACAGGATCCTTTCCATGATCCAGCGCCAGCGCGACCGGTACCGAGGCTTCCTCTGCCAGCGTTTTGACCACCGCTGCCGCTATCGGGGCCGGAAAATGCTCCAGATGCCCCTGATACAAATTCAGAATGATGGGCGCACGGTGTTTCTCCGCCACTCGCACCGCTGCGCGGGCGCTTTCCAGGTTCATACAGTTGATGGCCAGCAGCGCGTACTGCTCGCGCCAGGCTTTGGTCACCATGCTTTTCATATCGGCAAACATAAGGCCTCCGGTTATTCCAGGGTGAAGGTGATTTCTTCGTCTTTCAGCTTTTGATCGCTGAGTTCGTCAAACTCTTCATCACGCTCGGTTACCGGTTTCTTCCACAGCGACAGCATGACGCCGCAAATCACCGTACCGATCCCCAGCGCCAGGCAAAACAGCAGCGGATGCGTAAAGAGCGGAACCACAAACATGCCGCCGTGCGGTACCGGGCTTTCGACACCCCACACCATAATCAGGCCACCCGCAATCGCCGATGCCACCACGCAGGAGCCCACCACGCGCAGCAGGTCGCGTGCCGCAATCGGAATGACCCCTTCGGTAATCATGCAGATCCCCATCGGGAATGCGGCCTTCAGCGCCTCACGTTCCGCACGGGTGTACTTGTGACGCGTCAACAGGAAAGAGAGCGTAATGCCAAATGGAGGGATCATCGAACCGACAAACTTCACCGCTTCCGGACCGTACACGCCGCTGACCAGCATGCCGTCAGCAAACAACGACATGGTTTTATTCACCGGCCCACCGAAGTCGAATGTCGCCATCGCACCGAGGATAGCGCCCATCAGAAAGCGGGATCCGCCCTGCATAGACTCCAGCAGATGAATCAACGCGTCCTGCAGCCAGGCAATCGGCTTGCCAATCAGCGTCATCATCAACAGGCCGCCGATAACGGTACTCAGTACCGGCAGCACCATGATGGGCATCAACCCCTGCATCGACTGCGGCAAACGGATATAGCGCTTGAGCAGTAGGACGGTATAACCGACCAGAAATCCGCCCAGCATCCCGCCGATAAAACCGGTATGAATTTCTCCGCAGACGAAGCCGACAATCAGACCCGGCGCGAATCCCGGACGGTCAGCAATGGAGTACGCAATCGCCGCGCTAATCAGCGGTACGATTAACCCCATCCCCCAGCCGCCAATCTGGTTGAGCATCCAGGGAATGGTTCCTGTTTTTTCACCGACGTTAGTGCCGCCAAGTATTTGCCCGAGAGCAATACAGATCCCGGCGGCGACAATTAAGGAAGGTGCGAACAAGTTCCTGATATGAGATCATCATATTCATCCGGAGCGCATCCCAGAGGGACATCATGAG
>NZ_JAOWGW010000030.1:0-420 GCF_030332945.1 Citrobacter sp. Cpo037 | reverse complement strand
AGTGGCACAGTAAATTTGGCCACCTGATTAAAGGTGATATTCTCACCTCAACACAAAACAGGTGACTTAATGAACAAGAAAACCAAACGTAGTTTCACCCCTGAGTTCAGGCTGGAATGTGCACAGCTGATTGTTGATAAGGGCTACTCATATCGACAGGCCAGTGAAGCGATGAATGTGGGTTCTACTACGCTTGAGAGCTGGGTACGCCAGCTCAGGAGAGAGCGCCAGGGGATTACGCCCTCTGCCACACCCATTACTCCAGACCAGCAACGTATCCGCGAGCTGGAAAAGCAGGTTCGCCGTCTGGAGGAGCAAAATACGATATTAAAAAAGGCTACTGTAGATTCAATTGGTCAACGCAACAGTTATGTGAAAACATGGGGTTGCGGAGGTTTTTTGAATGAGACGAACATTTAC
>NZ_JAOWGW010000029.1:0-214 GCF_030332945.1 Citrobacter sp. Cpo037 | reverse complement strand
AAGGCAGGCGCTCTCCCAGCTGAGCTATAGCCCCATCGTAGTTATCTCATTCACCTTAATTCTTGCTGAGACAAGGCGTGAAACGGTGAAGCATACTGAAATATGCGAGTCGTTTCACAACGCGGTATCAGAAAGAATTTGGTAGGCCTGAGTGGACTTGAACCACCGACCTCACCCTTATCAGGGGTGCGCTCTAACCACCTGAGCTACAAGC
>NZ_JAOWGW010000028.1:0-311 GCF_030332945.1 Citrobacter sp. Cpo037 | reverse complement strand
ATGCTACGCATGGATAATGGTCCGGAATTTATCTCACTTGCACTGGCTGAATGGGCAGAGCAACATGCAGTAAAACTGGAATTTATTCAGCCGGGTAAGCCGACGCAGAACGCTTTTATTGAGCGCTTTAACCGAACATACCGTACAGAAATACTCGATTTTTATCTGTTCAGAACGCTGAATGAAGTGCGGGAAATCACGGAAAGATGGGTGTCAGAATATAACTGTGAACGCCCGCATGAATCACTGAACAATATGACGCCGGAGGAATATCGGCAACACAATCATTTGGCCGGGATCTCAAAAAATGC
>NZ_JAOWGW010000006.1:0-268 GCF_030332945.1 Citrobacter sp. Cpo037 | reverse complement strand
CAGTAAGGATGGTGGAGCTATGCGGGATCGAACCGCAGACCTCCTGCGTGCAAGGCAGGCGCTCTCCCAGCTGAGCTATAACCCCATCGTAAATGCTAATCTCTGTACCCTAATTCGTTTCCGGGCAAGGCGCGGTGGTGCGAAGCATACTGAAGTATGCGAGCATCGCCGTAACACAGCACGGAGGCGAATTTGGTAGGCCTGAGTGGACTTGAACCACCGACCTCACCCTTATCAGGGGTGCGCTCTAACCACCTGAGCTACAAGC
>NZ_JAOWGW010000027.1:0-221 GCF_030332945.1 Citrobacter sp. Cpo037 | reverse complement strand
TGCTCCAGTGGCTTCTGTTTCTATCAGCTGTCCCTCCTGTTCAGCTACTGACGGGGTGGTGCGTAACGGCAAAAGCACTGTCGGACATCAGCGCTATCTCTGCTCTCACTGCCGTAAAACATGGCAACTGCAGTTCACTTAGGGGTCCGCTTGGAAAAAGGAAATTATCCTACGCTAAGCGCATTTTTTGCACAGATGGCTACCGACTGAACGTAACGTGT
>NZ_JAOWGW010000026.1:0-221 GCF_030332945.1 Citrobacter sp. Cpo037 | reverse complement strand
TATCTTCGAGTGCCCACACAGATTGTCTGATAAATTGTTAAAGAGCAGTTGCGACGCGCTTTAGCGCTCTGTCGCGAGGTCCCGTATATTACGTTTTCCTCATTCAGAGTCAAGCATTTATTTTTGCTTTTCTCTACGAGATTCTCAGTGGAACCCCGCTGACCCGGCGGCTTGTAATCCGTTGTTCCGTGTCAGTGGAGGCGCATTATAGGGAGTTATTT
>NZ_JAOWGW010000025.1:0-230799 GCF_030332945.1 Citrobacter sp. Cpo037 | reverse complement strand
GCTCATGATGTCCCTCTGGGATGCGCTCCGGATGAATATGATGATCTCATATCAGGAACTTGTTCGCACCTTCCTTAGCTTTCATTCCCCAGGGCGCTGCTGAAGATAAAGGTTGGTTCGCTACTTTTAAAGACAATGTCAGTGAAACCTGGCAGCAGCCAGAACATTATGATCTGTACGTGCCGGCTATTACCTGGCATGCGCGTTTTGCTTATGATAAAGAAAAAACGGATCGCTACAATGAACGCCCATGGGGGGCGGGCTTTGGTCAATCTCGTTGGGATGATAAAGGTAACTGGCACGGGCTTTATATAATGGCCTTTAAGGATTCCTACAATAAATGGGAACCCATTGGTGGTTATGGCTGGGAAAAAACCTGGCGACCGCTGGCAGATGAAAATTTCCATACAGGTCTCGGTTTTACCGCTGGTTTTACCGCGCGCGATAACTGGAACTACATTCCGGTACCCGTGCTGTTACCGCTGGCATCGATAGGGTATGGTCCGGCAACGTTCCAGATGACCTACATTCCGGGAACGTACAACAACGGTAACGTCTACTTTGCATGGATGCGTTTCCAGTTTTGATGGACTACCTGTATTGTCAGGTGGATTATTAAAAAGTCTTTTAAAAACAGTGTGATATTAACTTTAACTGAAAAATAACGCGACATTTATCACTTTTTGATAAAGTTCGACTGGACAAAGTCCACCACAATTGTTGTACTGATACCCGACACAGCATTTGTGTCTATTTTTCATGTAAAGGTAATTTTGATGTCTAAGATTAAAGGTAACGTTAAGTGGTTTAATGAGTCCAAAGGATTCGGTTTCATTACTCCGGAAGATGGCAGCAAAGACGTGTTCGTACACTTCTCTGCAATCCAGACCAATGGTTTTAAAACTCTGGCTGAAGGTCAGCGTGTAGAGTTCGAAATCACTAACGGTGCCAAAGGCCCTTCTGCTGCAAACGTAATCGCTCTGTAAGCATACGACAGCAAGCATTCAAAACCCGCTTAATTGCGGGTTTTTTTTCGCTTCAGTGCGCGGGAGAGGCTGAAACCAGCCAGAATGCCAGGGCGGTCATCGCAAATGATCCCAACAGATTAACCAGTACATTCACCATAGCCCAACCAAAGCGTCCTTCCTGTAGCAAAAACACCACCTCAGCTGAGAAAGTGGAAAACGTTGTCAGTCCCCCGCAAAAGCCAGTGGTAATCAGTACCTTCCACATTGGATCAATGTTTGTCATGCGATTAAACCATGCCAGACCCATACCAATGATAAATGCGCCAAGTAAGTTTGCAGCCAGCGTACCGAATGGGATGGCCTGATGGAGCGGGTTAAACCTCATGCTCAACATCCATCTTGCTACACTACCTGTACCACCACCGATAAAAACCGCTAAAAGGAGTTGTAACACTGCATAATCCTGCTATTTGATTGTATATAGGATGAGTGTAACTCTGAATAATCGTGGTTGGCGAGCCTAACAACGTTTTCTGGAGGGAATATGTTCGTTGCAGCAGGGCAATTTGCCGTGGGACCTTCATGGGAAAAAAATGCAGAAACCTGCGTCTTATTGATGTCACAGGCTGCAGGAGAGGGGGCGTCGCTGCTGGTATTACCGGAGGCGCTTCTGGCCCGTGACGATCTGGACCCAGACCTGTCAGTGAAATCAGCTCAACTGCTGGAGGGCGGATTTTTGACGCGCTTGCTGCGAGAAAGCGCGCAAAACGAGATGACGACAATCCTGACAATTCATGTTCCTTCTGTGCCAGGCCGGGCGTTTAACATGCTGGTGGCGCTACGGGCAGGTCAGGTCGTGGCCCATTACGCTAAATTACATCTCTATGATGCCTTTTCGATTCAGGAGTCACGTAATGTGGATGCAGGGGACGCCATAGCGCCGCTGCTGGACGTAGACGGGTTAAAAGTAGGGTTAATGACCTGTTATGATCTGCGCTTTCCTGAGCTGGCGCTGGCGCACGCATTGCAGGGAGCGGAAATTCTTGTCTTACCCGCAGCCTGGGTTCGGGGATCGCTTAAAGAACATCACTGGGCTACGCTTTTGGCGGCAAGAGCGTTAGATGCGACGTGTTACTTGATTGCGGCGGGAGAGTGCGGTAACAAGAATATCGGCCAAAGCAGGGTCATCGACCCCTTTGGTGTGACCATTGCTGCTGCGGCAGAAACGCCCACGCTAATTATGGCCGAGGTTTCCGCCGAGCGGGTGAGGCAGGTTAGGGCACAACTCCCGGTGTTAAGTAACCGACGCTTTGCGCCACCGCAATTATTATGACGTTTTTTTAAACAAGGCTTGATTCACCTTGTTACAGATTGCTATTGTGTGCGCGCGTCGAAAGGCCGTTAATATTCTCAGGTTAATATGGCGCTTTATGCAGCCTGGTTTAAGTCAAGAAGGTATCTATGGGTGAGATTAGTATTACCAAACTGCTGGTGGTTGCCGCACTGGTTGTTCTGCTGTTTGGTACCAAGAAGTTACGTACACTGGGTGGAGACCTGGGAACGGCAATCAAGGGCTTCAAGAAAGCAATGAACGACGATAATGCCGATGCTAAGAAAGATGCTGATGGTAGCGTTCAGGCTGAGAAGCTTTCTCATAAAGAGTAATGTCAGGAGCATGATGCTCATACTGCATACTCTGCATGAAAAAAAACCGGCAATTTGCCGGTTTTTTTATTGCCGAAATGTAAGTGAGTATTACACGATCACTTCACTTCCAGCCCTTTAGCCTGCATGTCAGCATGGTATGAAGAGCGAACGAATGGACCGCAGGCTGCATGGGTAAAGCCCATGGCCATAGCTTCGGCTTTCATCTCATCGAACTCATCCGGGCTCACATAGCGTTGAACCGGCAGGTGATGGCGGCTTGGCTGTAAATACTGTCCCAATGTCAGCATGGTGACACCATGGCTGCGCAGGTCACGCATGACTTCAATGATTTCCGCATTGGTTTCGCCCAGACCGACCATCAGACCTGATTTGGTTGGAATCTCCGGGTGCGCTTCCTTGAAACGTTCCAGAAGCTTCAGTGACCAGTTGTAGTCAGCACCTGGACGAACATTGCGATAAATACGTGGTACGTTTTCGAGGTTGTGGTTAAACACATCCGGCGGGGTGGCCGTGAGGATATCCAGCGCACGATCCATACGACCACGGAAGTCAGGCACCAGCGTTTCGATTTTAATCGACGGGCTTTTCTCACGAATAGCGGTGATGCAGTCAGCAAAGTGCTGAGCACCGCCGTCACGCAGATCGTCGCGGTCAACGGAGGTAATGACGACATAGCGCAGCGCCATGTCAGCAATCGTCTGAGCAAGTTTTAACGGCTCGTTAGCATCAGGAGCAACCGGACGGCCATGGGCAACGTCACAGAATGGGCAACGGCGGGTACAGATTGCGCCGAGGATCATAAAGGTTGCAGTTCCGTGATTGAAACATTCAGCCAGGTTAGGGCAGGAAGCTTCTTCGCAGACAGAGTGCAGGCCATTTTTGCGCATTGCCGCTTTGATGCCCTGGATGCGAGTGGAGTCCGCTGGCAGTTTTATTTTCATCCATTCCGGTTTACGCAGCAGGGCTTCACGCTCTGTTGCCACATTTTTTACCGGGATAAGAGCCATCTTATCGGCATCGCGGTATTTAACACCGCGTTCCATCACAATGGGTTTACTCATAGCTTGCGTGTTCCAGTTGCGAATTACGAAGGAAAGCGTTTTAATTCAAGGGAATGTTGCATTTATCAACTATTTTTGAATTAGTGATACGCAGTATATCATTGAAACGGGCCAGAAAGCAGCCTGACAGGCTGGCAAAATGTAAAATAGTTGTTGTTTTGTGCCATTTGCCACAACATATGCCGTGGCAAAGTATGCGCGTATTTTCAGTCCGCGATGTACTCGTGCGGTGGGTTACCCAACAGCGCCAGAATGTTGGCCAGCAGCCTTGGGCGAATGCTCTCGGTCGTGGCTGTGCTATCCCACTGCGATACCTTCGCCATTTCCATTCCGGCATAACCACAAGGATTGATACGCAGGAAAGGCGACAAGTCCATATCCACATTGAGCGCTAAGCCGTGAAATGAACAACCTTTACGAATACGTAACCCCAAAGAGCAGATTTTCTTCTCTCCAACGTATACGCCAGGCGCATCGGCTCGCGGGTGGGCGTCAATACCGATTTCCGCAAGGGTATTCACAACGGTTTTCTCCAGCAGCGTAACCAGTTCGCGAACGCCAAGTTTACGACGCTTCAGGTTCAACAGCACATACATGACTTGCTGGCCCGGCCCGTGATAAGTCACCTGACCGCCACGATCGCTCTGGATCACCGGAATATCTCCCGGCATCAGTACGTGCTCTGCTTTACCTGCCTGACCCTGGGTAAAAACAGGATAATGCTCTACCAGCCAGATTTCGTCATAACTGTTTTCATCGCGGGTATCGGTGAATTCGTGCATGGCCAGAGAAACTGGCTCGTAAGGTTGAAGACCGAGCTGGCGGACAAGAATTTTATCCTGATACAAAACGGCATCTCCGTAGATACTCACATAGAGTAGAGAATATAAAAGAGGGGAAAAAGTATATCACAGGAGGGAGGGGTTACCCGAGCGGGGATGCAGCGGGTAACCAACAGGTTTTTACAGCACCATGCGAACGATATCGATATTGCCTAATTCTTCGTACAGCGTTTCAACCTGCTCAATGTGTGTAGCAGTAATAGTGATTGAGACCGAGTGGTAGTTGCCTTTGCTGCTCGGTTTTACCGTCGGAGAGTAATCACCTGGCGCATGGCGCTGTACCACTTCAACCACCTGATCAACCAGCTCAGGCAACGCCTGCCCCATTACTTTGTAAGTAAATGGAGTAGGGAATTCAAGCAGTTCGTTAAGTTTGGTTTTCATGTCAGCTCCGGCGTTACATCAATAAATAATAACTCCCACAGCGCGTGGGAGTTATCTGGATACCTAGTATATGGGGACGTAAATCACACTTTCAAGTGTTCGATTTTTAGCCAAACCAGTGATGGAACATTAATTTAATGTAATCAATGATTTTCCCAAAGAAGTTGCCTTCAGGGATTTCCTGCAGGACTACCAGCGGGCGCTGCTCAATAGTTTTGCCATCCAGCTGGAAGTTGATGGTGCCGACAACCTGGTTTTTCTGCAGCGGTGCGTGCAGTTCCGTGGTGTTCAGCACATAGCTTGCTTTCAGATCTTTCATGCGGCCGCGCGGAATAGTCAGGTAGACATCTTTATCTACGCCTAACGATGCACGATCGGTATTACCAAACCAGGCGGGCTCTGAAGCAAACTCTTTACCGACTTTCAGTGGGTTCACGGTTTCAAAGAAACGGAAGCCCCAGGTCAGCAGTTTTTTACTTTCGGTTTCACGACCTTTATAGGTGCGGCCACCCATGACGGCGGAGATCAGACGCATCTGACCTTCGGTTGCGGATGCAACGAGGTTATAGCCAGCCTTGTCGGTATGACCGGTTTTGATACCGTCGACATTCAGGCTGTTATCCCACAGCAGGCCGTTACGGTTTAACTGACGGATGCCGTTAAAGGTGAACTCTTTTTCTTTATAGATAGAGTATTCGTTAGGCACGTCGCGAATCAGCGCCTGACCAATCATCGCCATGTCGCGAGCCGAGCTGTACTGACCGTCAGCATCGAGACCATGAACGGTCTGGAAGTGGGTGTTTTTCAGGCCCAGCGCGTTCACATAGCTGTTCATCAGACCGACGAAAGCATCCTGGCTACCGGCTGCGAAGTCCGCCATTGCCACGCACGCGTCATTCCCGGATTGCAGGTTGATACCACGGATAAGCTGAGAAACAGGAACCTGCATGCCAGGTTTCAGGAACATCAATGATGAACCTTTAAAGACCGGGTTACCTGTAGCCCAGGCGTCATTGCCGACGGTGACCAGATCAGTTTCTTTGAATTTCCCGGCTTTCATCGCCTGGCCGATGACGTAGCTGGTCATCATTTTGGTCAGACTGGCGGGATCGCGGCGAGTGTCAGCGTTCTGTTCTGCCAGAACTTTGCCTGAATTGTAATCAATCAGGATATATGACTCCGCATCGATCTGCGGAACACCCGGGATCATGGTTTTAATATTCAGGTCATCGGCATGGGCAGCAGAGAGAGAAGCTGCGCAGAGAGCCGCGGTGAGCGCCATACGCTGCACGAAACGAGCGGAAAAAGTGGTCTTCATGGTCTGAACTACGACGTCCGTGATGAAATTAAAAAAAGTGCCCTACTATAGCAAATGCAAAACGGGCAGGCATCTGACTTTCCGCGTGACTTTGTTAATGTCATTTACAGAAACTGACAGTTCAGATACCTGATTTACGTTATTACACGCCGGTGATGAAGGACTGTAATTGCGCCTCGGCTTGAAGACGCTGCTGCAATGTGGAGGCTTCAGCTTTGCTGGCGAACGGCCCCATCTGGATACGCCAGACTGCGCCGTTTTGTACCACCCGACCTGGGACGCCAAATTGCTGGCTTAAACGTTTTTGATACTGCTGCGCACGCGACTGCTCGCTGACTGCGCCAACCTGAACCACGTAGCGTCCGTTGGCTACTGCCGCTGGCGCAGGTGCAGCGACGGCGGCTGGTGTTGCTGCTGGTGCGGTTGGTGTTACCGGCGCGGTGGTGGTCGGTTGCGGAGCCGGAGTCGGCTCGCTACCTTCCAGCACGCCTGCAGCGAGCGTGGTCGGCGCACCGAGGAATCCACTGCTGTTCACTGGCGCACCGGTTGTATCATCGCTTTTCAACGTGGAATTGCTGATCGGACGAATATCGCCTTGCGGCTGACCCGCATCCGATGGCGCAGGTATGCTGCCCATATTGCCACCGCCGCTTAAATCAGGACGCGCGGGCAGGGCATAGGTTTGTTTCGCTACCGTGGTACAAGCCATTCCCGGCCCGGACAAAGAACCATCCTGGGCGACGATGATCGGGTCGATACGCACTTTGGTATTGTTGGAGGTATTCAGACGGTCGGCTGCTGCACGTGAAAGTGAAATCACGCGATCGTTGCCATAAGGGCCGCGATCGTTAATGCGCACGACAATCATCCTGCCATTTGCCAGGTTAGTTATTCTGGCATAGCTTGGGACTGGCAGCGTCGGATGCGCAGCGGTTAACTGCATCGGGTCGAACGCTTCACCAGACGCGGTTAAGTTGCTTCCGGGTTCCGCATCATAGATAGCGGCAAGCCCTGCCTGGCTAAAGCGGGAAGGGTCCTGGACGATTTTGTAGCTCTTACCATCACGCTGATAGTCCTGATTCGCCGTTGGGTTCAGGGGTTCAAAGCGCGGATCGGCCCCGCTGATTTCAACAATCGGACCATTACACACCGCAGGCTGCGGCGCGACAGCACCCTGTTGCTGACCATCATCACTCGAACACGCCGCGAGCATTCCTGCTGCGATGCAGATACCAAGCCACTGCTTACGCATTGCGTACCCCTTACACGCTTTTCGACAACATTTTTCTATGGGTATGGATCGACATAACAATCCCGAACCCAGCCATCAGCACGATAAGTGCCGAGCCTCCGTAACTGACCAGTGGGAGAGGAACGCCAACCACGGGCAGAATACCGCTCACCATACCAATATTTACGAAGACATAAACGAATAATATCAACATTAAACCACCCGCCATAACGCGACCAAAGGTGGTTTGCGCGTGGGCAGCGATCCATAATCCGCGCATAATCAGCAAAATGTACAGCGCCAGCAGAATTAAGATCCCTACCAGACCCAGTTCTTCCGCTAATACCGCGAAGATAAAATCTGTATGACGTTCGGGTAAAAACTCAAGCTGCGACTGCGTACCGTGTAGCCAGCCCTTACCACGTAGACCGCCAGAGCCAATAGCAATTTTAGACTGAATGATGTGATAGCCCGCACCCAGCGGATCAGTTTCCGGATCGAGTAACATCATGACGCGCTGACGTTGATAATCATGCATCAGGAAGAACCACAGTATCGGGATAAACGCCGCAACCAGGACCACCGCAACACCGATTAAACGCCAGCTCAAACCAGAAAGGAACAGAACAAACAGACCGGAAAGGGCGACCAGAATTGAAGTTCCGAGGTCTGGCTGGGCGGCCACCAGCAGGGTGGGCATAAATATCAGCACTAACGCAATGGCGGTATTTTTTAGCGATGGCGGGCAAACATCACGGTTGATGAAGCGTGCGACCATCAGCGGCACGGCAATCTTGGCGATTTCGGAGGGCTGAAAACGCACAATCCCCAAATCCAGCCAGCGCTGCGCACCTTTGGAGATAGCGCCGAAGGCATCTACCGCCACCAACAAAATGATGCAAAAGATGTAGAGATAGGGAGCCCAACCTTCATAAACTCGGGGCGGGATTTGCGCCATCACCACCATGATGACCAGGCCCATCGCGATCTGACCGACCTTGCGCTCCATCATGCCAATATCCTGGCCGCTGGCGCTCCAGATGACCAGCGAGCTGTAAACCAGCAGCGCCAGCAAAATAAGCAACATCGTGGGATCGATGTGGATTTTGTCCCAAAATGTTTTTTTGTTCGGATTATCCGTCACGATTATTGGTCCTCCGCTGCTGCAACCGCGGGGTTTTCTGCAGGCAGATTGGTGTTATTGTCGCCCAACATAATGTGGTCAAGGATCTGGCGCATAATGGTACCCACAGCCGGGCCCGCGCCACCGTTTTCAAGGATTATGGCGACAGCAACCTGGGGCTTATCATAGGGTGCGAAGGCCGTCATCAGCTTGTGGTCACGTAAGCGCTCGGCGATCTTATGTGCGTTATAGGTTTCATTGGCTTTCAGGCCAAAGACCTGTGCAGTACCGGATTTCGCCGCAATTTTGTAAGGTGCGCCAGCGAAATATTTGTGTGCAGTACCGTTAGGACGGTTGGCTACACCGTACATGCCGTCTTTTGCGATTTCCCAATAACCGGAATGAATGTCACCAACGGGTGGTTCGTGTGGCTGAATCCACGGCACTTGCTTGCCGTTTTCTGCTGTGCTCATCAGCAGATGCGGGACTTTTACCAAACCGTCGTTGATAAGGATCATCAGCGCTTTACTCATCTGGATAGGGGTTGCCGTCCAGTAACCCTGACCGATGCCGACCGGAATGGTATCACCCTGGTACCATGGCTTTTTAAACCGTTTTTGCTTCCACTCGCGGGTTGGCATGTTTCCGGCGCGCTCTTCGGCAAGATCGATACCCGTATATTGGCCGTAGCCAAACTTGCTCATCCATTCTGAAAGGCGGTCTATCCCCATATCATAGGCGATTTGATAGAAAAACGTATCCGCCGACTCTTCCAGAGAACGGGTGATGTTCAGATGGCCGTGCCCCCATTTTTTCCAGTCGCGGTAACGTTTTTCAGAGCCCGGTAATTGCCACCAACCCGGATCGAACAGACCAGTATTGCGGGTGATGACGCCCGCACTTAATGCAGAAACCGCGACGTACGGTTTAACCGTCGAAGCAGGAGGGTAGACACCCTGAGTCGCGCGGTTAACCAATGGGGTATTCGGGTCATTGAGCAACCCGGAGTAATCTTTACTCGAGATACCATCGACAAACAGGTTCGGGTCGTAGCTCGGCATGGACACCAGTGCGAGAACGCCACCGGTACGCGGGTCGGTGACTACCACCGCGGCACGACTGCCCGCCAGCAGCGTTTCAATGTACTGCTGGAGTTTCAGGTCAAGGGTGAGATAGATATCGTGCCCGGCCTGCGGCGCCACTTCTTTCAACTGGCGAATGACGCGGCCACGGTTGTTCACTTCAACTTCTTCATAACCGGTCTGGCCGTGAAGTACGTCTTCATAATAGCGTTCAATACCCAGCTTACCGATGTCGTGCGTTGCCGCGTAGTTGGCCAGCTTGCCGTCTTTGTCCAGGCGGTCCACGTCTTTATCGTTGATCTTCGATACGTAGCCAATGACGTGGGTCAGCGCAGAGCCGTAGGGGTAATAGCGGCGTTTATAGCCTTTAACTTCGACGCCGGGAAAGCGATATTGATTAACGGCGAACCGTGCCACCTGCACTTCACTCAGGTTAGTTTTTACCGGAATGGAGGTGAAGCGGTGTGAACGGGCGCGCTCTTTTTTAAAGGCGGCAATGTCGTCGTCCGTCAGGTCTACGACGTTACGCAGCGCGTCGAGGGTATCCTGAACGTTGTCGACCTTTTCCGGCATCATTTCTATCTGATAAATGGTGCGGTTAAGGGCGAGCGGAATTCCGTTACGGTCATAAATGATGCCGCGACTGGGGGCGATAGGCACCAGTTTGATGCGGTTTTCGTTCGAGCGGGTCTGGTAATCAGTAAAGCGAACGATTTGCAGATTATAAAGGTTGGCGATCAGCACGCCGGTGAGCAGCAAAATCCCCAAAAAAGCGACCAGCGCCCGGCGCACAAACAGCGCGGACTCAGCCGAATAGTCGCGAAAAGAATTCTGTAGTTTCATCCGCTGCTTAATCTACTCAAGAATCAATGATCACTCACGGTGATAAGGATGGTTGGTGGTGATGCTCCACGCCCTGTACAGACTCTCCGCGACCAGAACCCGAACAAGAGGGTGAGGAAGGGTTAACGCAGAGAGTGACCAGCTTTGTTCCGCTGCCGCCTTACAGGCAGGAGAGAGACCTTCCGGCCCGCCAATCAACAGACTGACGTCACGACCGTCCAGTTTCCAGCGTTCCAGTTCAGTCGCCAGTTGCGGCGTGTCCCAGGGTTTACCAGGGATATCAAGGGTGACGATGCGGTTTTTGCCTGCGGCAGCCAGCATCTGCTCACCCTCTTTGTCGAGAATGCGTTTAATATCCGCGTTCTTGCCGCGTTTTCCTGCCGGGATTTCGATCAGCTCAAAGGGCATATCTTTCGGAAACCGACGGAGATACTCCGTAAACCCGGTTTGCACCCAGTCAGGCATTTTCGTACCCACAGCGACAAGTTGCAGCTTCACGCATTAACTCCAGAGTTTTTCCAGTTCATACAGGCGACGGCTTTCTTCCTGCATCACGTGGACAATCACATCACCGAGGTCAACGACGATCCAGTCTGCAACGTTCTCGCCTTCTACGCCGAGCGGCAGCAGGCCAGCTGTGCGGGACTCCTGAACAACGTGGTCTGCGATAGACATTACATGACGGCTGGACGTGCCGGTGCAGATAATCATGCAATCAGTGATGCTGGATTTGCCCTGAACGTCTAAGGCGATGATGTCTTGACCTTTCAGGTCATCAATTTTGTCGATTACAAAATCCTGAAGTGCTTTACCCTGCAAGTGTTCCCCCTGGGTGAAAAGAGTTAAAAACGTCTGTTAGTATACCTGAACCAGAGGCGATATCGGGACAAATGTCTCCGAAAGCGCTTTTGAAGTGCGCTATCATCCCACCCCACGCCGCAGAATGCATCGCCATTTTTGTAAAACAATTTCTGCAAAGCTCTGAAGGGCGGGAAAAGTCAGGTTGCGGAGAATAACAGCCTGTCATGGGGTGTCAATGGGAGAGAAGCCCTTCGGCAGAAAAAACAGTGCGTTCACTCCCCGTCGTGCCATACTGCCCGGCTGTTGAGCACTTTAAGAACCGCAAAATCGTCGCAAAAATCAATTGCGCTCCAGCAACCTTGTTCGACGCGAAAATGCCACATTGCTGCAGCCGGCATGGACAGCAGACGGGCGATCAACACGCTCAGAACACCCTGATGACTCACCACCAGCAGGTTTTGGCTCGTTTTGTAATCAGCGAGCTGAGCAATAAAGCGTTCCACGCGCTGGGAAAACGCCTTAAAACCTTCACCATTGGTTGGCGTCGCATTCTGCCAGTCGTTACACCACACGGCGTAGTTTTCGGCGTCTTCTCGCGCCAGATCGCGATGATGGCGCATTTCCCAGTCACCAAAAAACATCTCATTGAGCTCAGGCATGTTGCGCACAGGAACCTCGCGATCGCCTAAGATCAACTGCGTTGTATGGCGGGCACGTTCCAACTCGCTGCACAGAACGTTGTCGACAGGCACATGGCGTAACAGCGTACCCAGTGTTTGCGCCTGAGCGATACCCCGTCCCGTTAGCGGTGTGGGGGCGTGGCCGCTGTATAAACCAGCGACATTGGCTTCAGTTTCTCCATGACGTACTAACCAGAGTCTCATTTTTTCCTCTTGAGGTTATTCGCACAAAACATGATGTTTGCCCTGATTGCGCAGAGATTTTTCACTAAAATACCTTTTTTTGCGTGGAGCGGCACGATGTCTTTATTGAAGAGCGCGCATGGTGGCAATACCCGAGAAGCCGCCGAACTGTTGGGCATCTCGCCTGAGCAATTGTTGGATTTTAGCGCGAATATTAATCCGCTGGGTATGCCGGCAAGTTTAAAACGCGCGATCGTCGACAACCTGGACTGCGCGGAGCATTACCCGGATGTTGATTACGCTAAACTGCATGCGGCGCTGGCGGAGCATCATCAGATTCCTGCCTCATGGATACTTGCCGGAAACGGCGAGACTGAGTCGATTTTCACTTTGGTGCAAGATCTTAAACCACGCCATGCGATGATCGTGACGCCCGGGTTTGCTGAATATCGTCGGGCGCTGCAATGGGGAGACTGTACGATCCATGAGTTTGCGCTACGCGAAGACGATGGTTGGCAGCTTACTGATGCAATCATCGATGCGTTAACCCCAGAGCTGGACTGCCTGTTTCTCTGTACGCCCAACAATCCCACTGGCTTGCTGCCAGATAACCGCCTGCTGCGCGAAATAGCCGCGCGTTGTGAGTTGCTTGGGATCAATCTGATCCTTGATGAAGCGTTTATCGATTTTATTGCCGGGGAGCAGGGGTTTATTCCGCTGCTTTGGGATAACCCGCATATTTGGGTGCTGCGCTCTCTCACCAAGTTCTATGCGATACCGGGGCTCCGGTTGGGGTATCTGGTCAACAGTAATGAACAGGCTGTTGCACAGATGCGCCGTCGACAAATGCCGTGGTCAATTAACGCATTTGCTGCACTGGCAGGCGAGATTATTTTACACGACAGCGCATATCAGCAGGCAACGTGGAAGTGGCTGGAGCAAGAGGGTGCGAGGTTTGATCGGCAGTTGAAAGAACTGCCCGGCCTGACGGTGTATCCTGGCAGGGCAAATTATCGCTTATTGCGCTGCGAGCGGGCGGATTTTGATCTGCAACGCGCAATGCTGGAACAACATGTCTTGATTCGCAGTTGTGCTAATTATCCGGGGCTGGATGCGCGCTATTATCGGGTAGCCGTTCGCAGCCAGGAAGAGAATAACCGCCTGTTGGCGGCTTTACACAAGGTGCTTAGCGGTACAACCCATGCTGATTGATATAGTCAAGCACTGCAGCTGGCATCAGGTCGTCGCACGGCTCGCCTTTTTCCAGACGCTCACGGATGAGCGTGGCGGAGATGTTAAACCACGGCGTTTCAGCCAGATAAATTTTCCCGCAAGGCAAGTTGTGCAGGTCATCTGGCGAATGGGTCAGATGATCCTCCAGCCACTGCTGGTGCTTTTCCTGCGCCATTTCGAGCGGATAGCCCGGACGTCGGCAGACAATGAGGTGGGTGTTACCCAGAATCGTGTCGTAGTCATGCCAGGACGGAAAGGTAAGCAGTGAGTCCTGGCCAATAATAAACGCTAACGGTACTTCCGGTCCTTGCTCCTCGCGCCACTCTTTGAGCGTTTGCGCGGTGTAGGAGGCGGTATCGCGTTTCAGTTCGCGTTCATCAAGGGAGAACAGCGGCTTATCGGCAATGGCCAGTTCAACCATGCGTTGACGTTGTTCGCCGGACGCTTCGGGTTGCGCACGATGCGGCGGCACGTTATTGGGCATGATAATGACCCGGGAAAGGCCAATCAGATTCGCCAGAATTTCAACCGGTTTAAGATGACCATAATGCACCGGATCAAAGGTGCCACCGAACAGAGCCTGCAATGATTTCATATCAACCATCAATAAAAACATCGGCCAGCGATTTATGGCAGAGCAAAAGGGAAAGCCCCTCAAGTTCCGCCCACACTGACTGACCATAGTCTTGTTTAAGCGTAATTTCCGTACGCGTTAACAACGTTACCGCCTGACGCAACTGCGCAGGACTCAGCCGGTTTAGCGCGTCTCCCATCATACCCCGGCGATTTTGCCACACCCGGTGTTTATCAAACAACGTGCGCAAAGGCGTATGGGCTGACTGCCGTTTTAAGTTGACCAACAGCAGTAATTCACGCTGTATCGTACGTAGCAAAATAACCGGCTCACTGCCTTCCAGACGTAACTGTTGCAGAATGTGCAGAGCGCGTTTGCTTTTGCCCATCAGCAGCGCATCCACCCAATGGAACGGGGTAAAGTGCGCGGCATCGTTAACGGCTTTCTCCACGCGAGGCAGCGTTAGTTTGCCATCAGGCCAAAGCAACGCTAGCCGTTCCAGCGCTTGCGCCAGCGCTAACAGATTACCTTCATAGCAATAGCACAACAGCTGATTGGCTGCGTCATCCAGTTGTAGATTGTTAAGCTTCGCCCTGGCAGCGACCCAACGAGGAAGCTGTGCTTGCTCCGGCGTCTGGCAGCTTACCTGCACCGCATTATTGGCAAGTCCGGTATACCATGCGGCGTTTTCCTGCGCTTTAGTCAGTTTGTTGCCGCGAACAATCAGCAGCAGGTCGTCATGTAGCAGTGTGACGAGTGAAGCGAGCTGTTCGTGAATGGCGGCATTGGGGCCATTTTCAGGCAACTGCAAAAGTAGGGTTTGACGGCTGGCAAACAGGCTCATCGCCTGGCAGAGTGAAAAAATCTCTCCCCAGTCGGTGCTATTGTCCAGGGTGAAAGCGTGGTGTTCTTCGAATCCTTGCGTTGCTGCTGCCTGACGGATAGCGTCCTGGCTTTCCTGCAATAAGAGAGGATCGTTACCTAAGAGCAAATACGCCGCGCGCAGCCCTTCATTGAGCTGTGCGCGGAGTTGTTCAGGGTACAACTTGAGCATCAGTTACCCAGCGTGGTGGAAACACGCGCCGGAGATGACGCAGGCTCTGCGGCTTTTGTCGCCGCTGGCTTAGCATCATCATCAGCATTGGATGACAGAGTATCGGCCAGATGTACGCTTGGCAGCTTACGAATTAACTGTTCAGCCGCTTTGTCATACATCTCTTTGATGATCATGTCCTGCTCGTTATCTTTCGCCAGTGCAGCCTGTGGGTTGTCAAAGAACGAACGATAAACTTTGGCGCTGATTGGATAAATATCATGACCTGGGATCAGCACGGATGCACTCACGAACATCACCATCTGGTATTCAGCCGTTTGACCGTTCTGGAATACCGACGCCGTATCTTGCGATATGCTGACCGCGCCCAGACGTAAGGACGTCACATCTTTACGCATTGAGCCGTCCTCTAGCAGCGTAACGCCGTTCAGACGCAGCTGATTACGAACCGCGCGGCTTAATGGGCCGTTTGGATCCCCAGAGTCCAGAATCATGGTTTTCATTGAGGGTGGGACCTGCGTAGTATTACGCAGATGCCAGCCACACCCGGCGGTGACAAGCACCGCCAGAGATAACAACAATGTTGTCAGAAGTCGCACGCTTCCTCCCGCGCTTAGCCAACGACCAGATTGAGGAGTTTACCCGGTACATAAATCACTTTACGTACGGTAACGCCATCAAGATATTTTGCCACCAGATGCTCCTGGCCAGCACGTTCACGAACCTGTTCTTCTGTCGCATTTACCGGAACGGTAATTTTGCCACGGACTTTACCGTTCACCTGAACAACAACCAGCTTCGAGTCTTCAACCATTGCGGTTTCGTCTGCCACCGGCCACGGTGCGTTGTCGATATCGCCTTCGCCTTTCAGTGCTTCCCACATCGTGAAGCAAACGTGTGGGGTGAACGGGTTCAGCATGCGAACGACGGCCAGTAACGCTTCCTGCATCAGGGCTCTGTCTTGTTCGTCTTCCTGCGGTGCTTTCGCCAGCTTGTTCATCAGCTCCATAATCGCCGCAATTGCAGTGTTAAAAGTCTGACGACGACCGATATCATCGGTAACTTTAGCAATGGTTTTATGTACGTCGCGACGCAGCGCTTTTTGGTCTTCGCTCAACGCATCAACGTTCAGGGCAGCAACATCGCCTTTGGAAGTATGTTCGTAAACCAGCTTCCATACACGTTTCAGGAAGCGGTTCGCCCCTTCAACACCGGATTCCTGCCATTCCAGCGTCATATCAGCCGGAGAAGCGAACATCATGAACAGACGTACCGTGTCAGCGCCGTAACGTTCAACCATGACCTGCGGGTCGATACCGTTATTTTTCGACTTGGACATTTTGCTCATGCCGGTATAGACCAGTTCATGGCCTTCTGCGTCCTGAGCTTTGACGATACGACCTTTTTCGTCGCGCTCAACGATGGCATCAACCGGAGAAACCCAGTTACGCTCGCCGTTTGCACCAACGTAATAGAACGCATCAGCCAGCACCATACCCTGGCACAGCAGCTGTTTGGCCGGTTCGTCAGAGTTGACCATGCCCGCATCGCGCATCAGCTTGTGGAAGAAGCGGAAGTAGAGCAGGTGCATGATGGCGTGTTCAATACCACCAATGTAGATATCAACTGGCAGCCAGTAGTTTGCGGCTTCTGGATCCAGCATCCCTTCGTTGTACTGCGGGCAGGTATAGCGCGCGTAGTACCAGGAGGATTCCATAAAGGTATCGAAGGTGTCGGTTTCGCGCAGCGCAGGCATGCCGTTAACGGTGGTTTTTGCCCACTCCGGATCGGCTTTTATTGGGCTGGTGATGCCGTCCATAACCACGTCTTCCGGCAGAATAACCGGCAACTGATCTTCTGGCGTCGGCAGTACGGTACCGTCTTCCAGCGTCACCATCGGAATTGGCGCCCCCCAGTAACGCTGACGGGAAACACCCCAGTCACGCAGACGGTAGTTCACTTTACGTTCACCCACGCCTTTCGCTACCAGCTTGTCAGCAATGGCGTTGAAGGCAGCTTCGAAGCCGAGGCCGTCAAACTCGCCGGAGTTAAACAGCACGCCTTTTTCGGTCAGAGCTTGTTCGGACAGATCCGGCTCTGCGCCTTCAGCGGTCAGAATTACTGGCTTGATGGTCAGGCCATATTTTGTCGCAAACTCGTAATCGCGCTGATCGTGGCCCGGCACGGCCATGACTGCGCCAGTACCGTATTCCATCAGGACGAAGTTTGCTGCCCAAACGGGGATTTCTTCGCCAGTCAGCGGGTGAACGGCTTTAAAGCCTGTGTCGACGCCTTTCTTCTCCATGGTTGCCATTTCGGCTTCAGCAACCTTGGTGTTGCGGCATTCGTCAATGAAGGCGGCCAGTTCTGGATTATTTGCAGCAGCTTTCTGCGCCAGCGGGTGACCTGCGGCAACGGCCAGATAGGTCGCACCCATAAAGGTGTCCGGGCGGGTGGTGTAAACGGTTAGCGTGTTGTCGTAACCGTTCACATCGAAGGTGATTTCCACGCCTTCAGAACGGCCAATCCAGTTGCGCTGCATCGTTTTCACGGTGTCAGGCCAGTGATCCAGGTTATCCAGGTCACGCAGCAGTTCGTCAGCGTAAGCGGTGATTTTGATGAACCACTGTGGGATCTCTTTACGCTCGACTTTGGTATCGCAACGCCAGCAGCAGCCGTCGATAACCTGTTCGTTCGCCAGTACGGTCTGGTCGTTCGGGCACCAGTTGACCGCAGACGTTTTCTTATACACCAGGCCTTTTTTGTACAGCTCGGTGAAAAATTTCTGTTCCCAACGGTAGTATTCTGGGGTGCAGGTCGCCAGCTCACGGCTCCAGTCGTAACCGAAACCCAGCATTTTGAGCTGGTTTTTCATGTATGCGATGTTGTCGTACGTCCATGGTGCTGGCGCGGTATTGTTTTTAACCGCAGCGCCTTCTGCAGGCAGACCGAACGCATCCCAGCCAATTGGTTGCAGTACGTTTTTGCCCAGCATGCGCTGGTAGCGGGCGATCACGTCACCGATGGTGTAGTTACGTACGTGGCCCATGTGTAGTCGACCAGAAGGATAGGGAAGCATAGACAGGCAGTAATACTTCTCTTTGCTCTCGTCTTCGGTAACTTCAAATGTGCGCTTCTCATCCCAGTGAAGCTGTACTTTGGATTCTATCTCTTCCGGGCGGTATTGCTCTTGCATGGCAGCCAGTGGTCCTGTTTTCAATACAGCTACAAACGTAGCTCTAGATGTGGTGTTTCAGATCCGCATAGCATAGCCCAAACGCCCGCGCCAAAACAGCCTTTCGCGCATTCAGCGTTGAATTCCCGCAAGGATAATTCTTGCACGAATTTACACACTCTGTGGACAGTCTTGCAAAGCGTAGCGTAAATAACGTCTATTATTATAGACAGTTAACGACCCAGGAGGCGAAGCGATGAACAAGGTTGCTCAATATTACCGTGAACTGGTGGCTTCACTGAGCGAACGTCTGCGTAATGGCGAACGCGATATTGATGCGTTGGTGGAGCAAGCGCGTCAACGAGTTATGCAGACCGGGGAGTTAACGCGAACCGAGGTGGAAGAGCTCACCCGGGCCGTCAGACGTGACCTGGAAGAGTTTGCTCTGAGCTATGAAGAAAGTCTCGATGAGGAGACAGACAGCGTCTTTATGCGGGTTATCAAGGAGAGTATCTGGCAGGAACTGGCCGATATTACCGATAAAACGCAGCTCGAATGGCGAGAAGTGTTCCAGGATCTCAGTCATCACGGGGTTTATCACAGCGGTGAGGTGGTCGGATTAGGTAATCTGGTCTGCGAGAAGTGCCACTTCCATTTAGCGGTTTACACCCCGGATGTGCTGCCGCTGTGTCCAAAATGCGGACACGATCAGTTCCAGCGCCGACCGTTTGAGCCGTGATGATTAGGCGTGCCAGAAGTTATTTGTAGGCCTGATAAGATGCGCCAGCATCGCCATCAGGCAATATGCCGGATGGTGGCGCAAGCGCCTTATCCGGCCTACAGTTTTACGCGTAATATCTTAAACGTTCTGCCAGCAAATCGACAAACCCTTGACGATCAACGTCTATTATTACGGTGGCGTTTGGCTTCCTGCCGCTCAGGAAATAGTAATCCACCACGGTCATTCCCTGGGTATATTTACCCTGAGTTTCCACGCCGACCCAGCGTTCAACGGTGGTAAACAGTTCAGGTTTCAGCAGCCAGGCAATGGTGCATGGATCATGCAGCGGTGCGCCGATGAATCCCCATTTTTCATCTTTGTGATATTCAAAGAAGAAGTCGAGTAGTTCAGCCACGATCGTCGAAACAGGGTTGCCGATAGCGCGGAATCGTTCGGTATCTTCGCGATGTATTTGCGCTTTATGCGTGACGTCCAGACCAGCCATCACCACTGGAATGCCAGACTGGAATACGATTTCAGCGGCTTCAGGATCCACGAAAATATTGAACTCGGCGGCGGGCGTCCAGTTTCCGAGGCCCATCGCACCACCCATAATCACGATACGGGCGATTTTGGCGTGCAGCTCAGGATGGCTATTCAGGAGCAATGCGACGTTAGTTTGCGGCCCGGTGGAGACAATCGTCATCGGTTCCGGGCTTTCACGCAGGGTTTTCGCCATCAGTTCCATGGCGGTACAGTCTTGTGGCGCAAAAGCGGGTTCCGGCAGCGCCGGGCCATCCAGCCCACTCTCGCCGTGAACGTTATCGGCGATAATCAGATCGCGCATTAGTGGTTTCACTGCGCCACCAGCTACTGGTATATCCGTACGGTTGAGCAACGTTAACATGCGCAACACGTTACGCAGTGTTTTGTCTGGTGTCTGGTTACCGGCTGATGAGGTTATCGCTTTCACATCCAGTTCTGGTGAGGCGAGGGCGAGAACAATTGCGATAGCGTCGTCATGACCCGGATCGCAATCAAACAGGATAGGAAGTGCCATTGTTGCTCCTTGTAAGTGGGACTTTGTGACAAGGTTAACGCTGGGCTGTATGTGTTTCGAGAGGCGAAGATATAAAGCGTGAGGTGGCGCGCACATGGAGGTGCGCGCCAGCAAGATTAGTGCAGTATTTTCGCGAGGAAGTCTTTGGCGCGGTCCGATTTCGGATTAGCGAAGAACTCTTCTTTCGGTGAGTCTTCAACAATTTTCCCTTCATCCATGAAGATCACCCGGTTCGCCACTTTACGCGCAAAGCCCATTTCGTGGGTTACCACCATCATGGTCATCCCTTCATTGGCCAGTTCAACCATAACGTCCAGTACTTCGTTGATCATTTCAGGATCAAGCGCTGACGTCGGCTCGTCAAACAGCATGGCGATAGGATCCATGCACAGCGCCCGGGCGATAGCGACACGCTGTTGCTGGCCCCCTGAGAGCTGAGCTGGAAACTTTTCGGCATGTGCTGACAGACCAACGCGTTCCAGTAACTTTTGCGCTTTGTCGCGGGCCGGCTTTTTATCGCGCTTGAGCACTTTTACCTGCGCCAGAGTCAGGTTCTCAATGATCGACAGGTGAGGGAACAGTTCAAAGTGCTGGAACACCATACCAACGCGAGAGCGCAGTTTGGCCAGATCGGTTTTTTTATCATTCACCACGGTACCATCAACGGTGATGACGCCCTGTTGTACCGGCTCCAGCCCGTTCACCGTTTTGATAAGCGTTGATTTACCTGAACCTGACGGGCCGCAGACCACCACCACTTCACCTTTTTTCACTTCCGTGGAGCAGTCGGTCAGCACCTGAAAGTGACCATACCATTTAGAAACATTTTTCAGGGTAATCATTAAACTGTCCTTTTCTTCAAATAGCTGACCAACAACGATGCGCTCAGACTGAATACAAAATAAACGGCGCCAGCAAACAGGATCATTTCAACCTGTGTGCCGTCACGCTCGCCAATGGTAGAGGCGGTACGGAAGAAGTCTGCCAGACTTAATACATAGACCAGCGAGGTATCCTGGAAGAGTACGATGCCCTGGGTTAGCAGCAGCGGTACCATCGCGCGGAATGCCTGCGGCAGAATAATGAGCTTCATCGACTGCCAGTGGGTCATCCCCAGAGCCAGCGCGGCGCTGGATTGCCCACGAGAAATACTCTGGATACCGGCACGGATAATCTCGGAATAGTACGCGGCTTCAAACATCGAAAACGCGACCATTGCTGAGATCAGGCGAATATCGGTTTTTGGCGACAGACCCAGTACGTTTTGCAGGAAGCCGGGCACAATCAGGTAGAACCACAGCAGCACCATGACCAGCGGAATAGAACGAAATACGTTGACGTAGCCTTTCGCAAACCAGGCAATCGGCGCGAAGCTGGACAGACGCATTACTGCAAGGATGGTTCCCCAGACAATACCAATGACTACCGCCGTAACGGTGATTTTCAGCGTGATGATTAACCCATCCAGCAGATACGGCAGGGAAGGGATGATAGAACTCCAGTCAAATTCGTACATTATTTGCCTCCCAAATTGCCAGGCAGGCGGATTTTACGTTCAACGAGATTCATCACCAGCATGATGACGGCGTTAATCAGGACGTAAGCCAGAGTGATAGCGGTAAACGATTCCCATGCGTGGGCGGAGTAATCCAGCAGTTTGCCCGCCTGTGCCGCCATATCGACCAGGCCGATGGTGGAGGCGATAGCGGAGTTCTTCACCAGGTTCATCATCTCTGAGGTCATTGGCGGAACAATCACGCGGTAGGCGTTTGGCAACAGAACATAGCGGTAGGCCTGCGGCAACGTTAGCCCCATCGCCAGTGCGGCGTTTTTCTGCCCACGAGGCAGAGACTGAATTGCGGCGCGAACCTGTTCGCAGACGCGCGCGGCGGTAAACAGCCCCAGACAAAGCATCGATGAGAGGAAGAACTGGATGTTGGGATCCAACTCAGCCTTGAACCACATCCCAATGTTTTCCGGCAGCAGTTCCGGAATAACCAGATACCAGGTAAAAAACTGGACGATGAGCGGAACGTTACGAAACAGCTCAACGTACAGTGTGCCGATCCCAGAAAGGAAACGATTTGGAACGGTACGTAAGATGCCGAATAAAGAGCCTATGAGGAAAGCGATAATCCAGGCGGTGATGGATAACGCGACAGTGACCTGGAAACCACTCCAGAGCCAGCCGAGATAGGTGGTGTTGCCGAATGGGGCTTGTTGTAAAAAAATACCCCAGTTCCAGTCTATAGACATAAATCTACTCCAGAAAAAAAAGGGTAGCAGCGCTACCCTCGAAGATTGTTATTCGGCGTTTTGCGGTTTTCAGGCCTGATGGGGAACGACCATCAGGCTTATAGTCTGTCCGTGCCGAGTAACAATCGAGAGGGAGGGGAAGCCTCCCATTTATTTTAGTTAGTTAAGCGCTTTATCATTTGGTTCTTTGAACAGAGCTTTCATCTCGTCTGACAGTTCGAAATTCATGTTCAGGTTCTTCGGTGGAATTGGATTTTTAAACCACTTATCAAACCATTTCTCAGCTTCGCCTGAGGTTTGCGCCTTGGCGATAGTGTCGTCCATCAGCTTTTTGAACTCAGGATCATCTTTGCGCAACATACAGCCGTAGGCTTCCTGAGACTGTGGCTTGCCGACGATCTCCCAGTTGTCTGGTTTCTTCGCTTTCGCGCGCTCGCCAGCCAGCAGGGCGTCATCCATCATAAAGGCAACGGCGCGACCGCTTTCCAGAGTACGGAAAGAGTCACCGTGGTCTTTCGCGCTGATGATGCGCATATCCATTTTTTGTTCTTCATTCAGCTTGTGCAGCAGAACTTCGGAGGTGGTACCCGAAGTCACGACTACGGCTTTACCTTTCAGATCGGCGAAATCTTTGACGTCGCCGCCTTTTTTCGCCAGCAGACGGGTGCCGACAACGAAAATGGTGTCAGAGAAAGCCGCTTGTTTTTGGCGCTCGACGTTGTTGGTGGTGGATCCACATTCAAAATCGAAGGTGCCGTTTTGCAGCAGCGGGATACGGTTTTGAGAAGTAATCGGGATCAGTTTCACCTGCAGATCAGGCTTGTTCAGCTTTTTCTTCACGGCGTCAACGATCGCGTTGGAGTAATCCTGTGAATAACCGACCACTTTTTGCTGATTATCGTAGTAAGAAAACGGTACTGATGATTCACGGTGGCCGACAACGATTACGCCATTTTTGGCGATCTTATCCAGCGTGCTGCCTGCCGCTGGTGCTGCGTCTTCTGCGTGCGCCAGACCGGCGGACATTCCCATGACCAGCATGGCAGTGGCGAGCTTACGTAATTGCATATCCAACTCCTTTATCGTCTGCGCCAGGGACGCATTGATACCCATTGTGATGTTGTTATTGTTTGCTACTAAAACGTGCAGTCTTGTATGTGTTTGTTAACATTTAGTTTGGATGAATGTAAAGAATTTGCTGTGTTATTGTTTATTTTTGCGAAGTGCGCCGCACCATTTGGGGGCAAAAATATCTTGTTGCACTTTTCAGGTGCTACCGGCGCTCAACTTTGGTGCGACCAGGTTGCACATTCAGCCAAAACAGCGTTTGCCTTGTAGAACAAAGCAATAGACGTGCCAGAATGGGCATTGGAAGAGAGGAAGGGGGGAGTAGGTCTGATAAGCGTAGCGCCATCAGGCACGATGCGGCACAACTGCCGGATGGCGGCGTACCGCCTTATCCGGCCTACATTTGATGGGGTACTGGTTTATTTGCGACGCTGGCGCAGACTCATTACCACTGCGCCAAAGCCAAACAGCGCGGTTAGCAGCCAGAGCGGCCAGTTTCCGGTACGGGCATAAGGGGTTAAGCCCGTCGTTGGCGTCACGCTGGTGGTCAGCACCTGGCGGGTAAACTGCGGGATCATCGCCTGCACTTCGCCCTGCGGACCAATCACCGCCGTAATACCGTTGTTGGTGCTACGCAGCAGAGGTCGCGCCAGCTCCAGGGAACGCATACGCGCCATCTGGAAGTGCTGCCACGGGCCAATAGATTTACCAAACCATGCATCGTTGGAGATAGTCAGCAGGTAGTCCGTATCCGGGCGGAAGTTATCCCGTACCTGTTCGCCAAGAATGATTTCGTAGCAGATGGCAGCGGTCAGCTTAAAACCGTGTGCATGCAACTGTGGCTGTACATAAGGACCGCGGCTGAACGAAGACATTGGCAGGTCAAAGAATGGCGCTAGCGGGCGCAGGATAGATTCCAGCGGGACAAACTCGCCAAACGGTACCAGATGGTTTTTGTTGTAGCGGTTGCTGGAGTCGTAGCTGTATGGGCTGTCTTTACCCAGTGTGATGATGGTGTTGTAAGTGTCGTAACGATTCTGCTTGTTCAGACGCGCGTCTACAATACCGGTAATCAGCGTGCTGTTTTTCGATTTCAGCAGGTCATCCATCATACTCAGAAAACGCTGCTGGTTAATTTCCAGGTCAGGAATAGCGGATTCTGGCCAGATGATGAGCTGTGATTTGCCCATCTCAGGCTGGGAGGCGTCGAGATAAATCTTCAGGGTGTTGAGTAACTGGCCTTCATCCCATTTGAGCGACTGCGGGATGTCACCCTGCACCATCGAGACCTGGGTGGTTTTTTCCGGCTCCAGCGTGTACCACTGAATATAACGTAGCGGAAAGGGCAGAGCGAAAAGAACTGCGGCGGCAGCCAGCGGCTTCCAGTTACGCGTTACCAGCGCAAGTGCCAGCAGGCCACTAACCATCATCAGCAGGAAGTTAATCGCCTCAACGCCCATTACCGGCGCCAGCCCTTTTAACGGACCGTCGATCTGGCTGTAGCCGAACTGCAGCCACGGAAAACCGGTCAGTACCCAGCCGCGTAGAAATTCAGTGATTTGCCAGACTACCGGCGCGGCAATCGCTACGCGTGTCCAGGTAGTTTTCGGCCACAGACGCGCCAAAACGCCGGCAAACAGGCCGGTGTAGAGGGAAAGGTAAGCAGCAAGCAGAACCACGAGGAAGACGTTAACGGGGCCCGGCATACCGCCAAACTGCGCGATACTGACGTAAACCCAGTTGATGCCTGAGCCAAACAGTCCCAGTCCCCAGAAGTAGCCGATAGCGGCAGACTGGAGCGGACGGCGGTTGAAGGTGAGAGCCTGCAGACCCATCAGCGAAACAATCGCAGCGGGCCAGATGTCATACGGTGAGAAAGCCAGTGTCCCGCAGGCACCGAATAATAACGCCAGCAGCAGGCGAATGCGCTGGCGTTCAATTAATGGGGCAAATGCCATGTAGTCTTAGATCCAGTTTCGGGTTTATTCGTCCAGTTTGGGCTGGGGTGAGTCGTCCGGAATTCTGACATGAACCTGAATAATACGACGGCTATCGGCCATTGCCACTTTGAACTGGTAACCATCAATGTCGATGGTCTCTCCACGCGCGGGCAGATGACCGAAGGCCTGCATGACCAACCCGCCAATGGTATCCACTTCTTCATCGCTGAAATGCGTGCCGAAAGCTTCGTTGAAGTCTTCAATCGGCGCCAGCGCACGAATAGTCCAGGTGTGGCGACTGAGCTGACGGAAATCAATATCGTCTTCTTCGTCGTACTCGTCTTCAATTTCACCGACAATCAGTTCAAGGATGTCCTCAATGGTCACCAGACCTGAGACACCGCCAAACTCGTCGATGACGATAGCCATATGATAACGCTGGGAGCGGAACTCTTTCAGCATGCGGTCAACCCGCTTGCTTTCAGGGACGACAACCGCCTGGCGTAACACTTTCTCCATGCTGAAGGCTTCGGCATCGCTACGCATAAACGGCAGCAGATCTTTGGCCATCAGAATCCCTTCAATGTGATCCTTGTCTTCGCTAATTACCGGGAAACGCGAGTGGGCAGACTCGATAATGACATCAAGGCATTCGTCCAGAGTTTGGTTGCGTTTCAGGGTAATCATCTGGGAGCGAGGGATCATGATGTCGCGAACACGTTGGTCCGCAATATCCATTACCCCTTCGAGCATATCGCGCGTATCTTCATCGATAAGGTCGTTTTGCCCGGAATCACGGATCAGCTCCAACAGTTCGTCGCGGTTTTTCGGTTCACCGTGGAAAAGTTGGCTCAGTAACAGGGAAAAAAATCCCTTTTTGCTGTTTAAGGTGTCACTACTGTGTGAATTGTCGTCGCTCATGGCGTCGTATGGGTTCTCATGTTAGTTAATACAAAGCGCGTCATGCGTTTACTCAGCTGTTGACGGCATATCTCTTCATTGTACTTCAAACCAGGTAGGCCTTATCAGGCCTACAAGATGTCGAAATGCTTACTCTTTCTCGGCAATGTACGGATCCTCATAGCCCAGAGCAAGCATAATCTCTGTTTCGAGGGATTCCATCTCTTCCGCTTCATCGTCTTCAATATGGTCGTAGCCGAGTAAATGTAGGCTACCGTGCACCACCATGTGCGCCCAGTGGGCCTCAAGCGGTTTGCCTTGCTCCTGCGCTTCTTTCTCAACCACCTGACGGCAGATGATCAAATCGCCCAGCAGCGGCATCTCGATGCCCGGCGGAGCCTCAAACGGGAAAGAGAGCACGTTGGTGGATTTGTCTTTCCCGCGATAGGTCAGGTTCAGGTCGTGGCTTTCCGCGTCATCGACCAGACGAATCGTCACTTCAGACTCTTCCTGAAACTGCGGGATCACCGCATCCAGCCAGCCCTGAAACTGACTTTCTCTTGGCAGACCGGATTCGTCTTCACATGCCAGCTGTAAATCGAGGATAACCTGACTCATTTTTGTTCCTGCTCCTGAGCTTCGCGCTTGCGTTCTGCAGCCTGCTCGGCTTTGCGTTTCTGTTCTGCTTCTTCCCAGGCTTCATACGCCGTGACGATACGGGCAACCACCGGGTGGCGAACCACGTCTTCGCTATGGAAGAAATTAAAACTAATTTCGTCGACTTCAGCCAGTACTTCAATGGCATGACGCAGACCAGATTTGGTGCTACGCGGCAGGTCAATCTGGGTGATATCACCTGTGATGACCGCTTTAGAGTTAAAGCCGATACGGGTCAGGAACATTTTCATCTGTTCGATGGTAGTGTTCTGGCTTTCATCAAGAATGATGAACGCATCGTTTAACGTACGACCGCGCATATAAGCCAGCGGCGCAACTTCAATGACGTTACGCTCAATCAGCTTTTCAACTTTCTCAAAGCCGAGCATTTCGAAAAGCGCGTCATACAGCGGTCGTAAATACGGATCGACTTTCTGGCTGAGATCTCCTGGCAGGAATCCCAGTTTTTCGCCCGCTTCCACTGCCGGACGGGTCAGCAGAATGCGACGGATCTCCTGACGCTCAAGCGCATCGACCGCAGCGGCAACGGCGAGATACGTTTTACCCGTACCCGCAGGGCCAACGCCAAAGGTGATGTCGTGGTCGAGGATATTCGCAATGTACTGTGCCTGGTTCGGTGTACGCGGCTTAATTACTCCACGCTTGGTTTTGATGTTCACCGCTTTGCCAAATTCAGGCACGCTGTCTGCGCTTTGCTCAAGCACACGCGCTTCTTTGATCGCGAGATGAATTTGTTCAGGCTCGATGTCCTGCGTCTGACCGCGCATTGGGGCGGTATCGACGTACAGGCTACGTAAAATATCTGCCGCCGCGGTGACGCAAATGGGGCGACCGGTCAGCTTAAAGTGGTTGTCACGGCGGTTAATTTCGATGCCGAGGCGACGTTCCAGCTGTTTGATGTTGTCATCAAAGGGGCCGCAAAGGCTCAACAGGCGGGCGTTGTCTGCGGGTTCAAGGGTGATTTCGCGAGTGTCTATGTTCAAACTGTTCCTCTTATGCATGTCTCGCCGGACGCTGAACATTTACCGGCATCTAAGGAAATTATTCACGCCATGGGGGAAAGGCGCAAGCATTGCAATAAATATGGGGATGACAGGGCTGATTACAAGGCCCGCTGGAGCAGCAAGCCTGGGAGTGTTGGCCCGATAAGCATAGTGCCATCGGGCCTTGTTTACGTTTTTCAGCAGGATTAAGGCTGATAAATACCGACGCCCAGATCGTTTTCTTTGCGCGTACGCGCAATAACCGACTCAGGGGATTCTGCGATGCGCAGGCCCATTTCGTCCTCGGTACGCACCACTTTACCGCGCAGGGAGTTAGTCCAGACATCGGTAATTTCTACGTCCACGAACTTACCGACCATATCCGGGTTGCCTTCAAAGTTCACCACACGGTTATTTTCGGTACGGCCTGACAGTTCCATGATGCTCTTACGCGATGTGCCTTCAACCAGAATGCGCTGGGTCGTGCCGACCATACGGCGGCTCCAGGCCATAGCTTGCTGGTTGATACGCTCCTGTAGAATGTACAGACGCTGTTTCTTCTCTTCTTCCGGTACGTCGTCAACCATATCGGCGGCAGGGGTGCCAGGACGCGCAGAGAAAATAAAGCTGTAGCTCATGTCAAAATTGACGTCAGCAATCAGCTTCATGGTCTGCTCGAAATCCTGCGTGGTCTCACCCGGGAAGCCAACGATGAAGTCGGAGCTAATCTGGATATCCGGACGCGCAGCGCGCAGTTTGCGGATGATCGCTTTGTATTCCAGCGCGGTATGGGTACGCCCCATCAGGTTCAGTACGCGGTCTGAACCGCTCTGTACCGGCAGATGCAGGAAGCTCACCAGCTCTGGCGTATCGCGATAAACTTCAACGATATCATCGGTGAATTCGATCGGATGGCTGGTGGTGAAGCGGATACGATCAATACCGTCGATCGCTGCGACCAGACGTAACAGATCGGCAAAAGATCCGATCGTGCCGTCGTAGTTCTCACCACGCCAGGCGTTCACGTTTTGCCCCAGCAGGTTCACTTCACGCACGCCTTGGGCTGCAAGCTGGGCGATTTCAAACAGAATATCATCCGCCGGACGGCTGACTTCCTCACCGCGGGTGTAGGGCACCACGCAGTAAGTACAATATTTATTACAACCTTCCATGATGGACACAAACGCGCTTGGACCTTCAGCACGCGGTTCCGGCAGGCGGTCGAACTTTTCGATCTCCGGAAAACTGATATCAACCACCGGGCTACGGGTCGTGCTTCCACGCACTTTGTTGATCATTTCAGGCAGGCGGTGCAGCGTTTGCGGCCCAAAAATAATATCGACGTAATGCGCGCGCTGGCGAATATGATCGCCTTCCTGAGACGCAACACAGCCACCGACCCCAATGATGAGCTTGGGATTTTTCTCTTTTAACAGTTTCCAGCGGCCCAGTTGATGGAACACTTTTTCCTGAGCCTTCTCACGGATTGAGCAGGTATTCAGCAGCAGCACATCCGCTTCTTCCGCCACGTCAGTCAGTTGATACCCATGAGTGGCATCCAGCAGATCGGCCATCTTCGATGAATCGTATTCGTTCATCTGACAGCCCCAGGTTTTAATATGGAGTTTTTTGGTCATCGACTTGCTCTTGCGAAATTGTGGCTGAAATGCAGGGCGCATAGTGTACTGCTTTGGCGCGGTTGTGACCAGTATGACGGATGTCAGCCTCAAGGGGTAAAAAATCCTGTAAACTTACACAATACATGTAACTGGATAATTGACCATGACAAATCAACCAACGGAAATTGCCATTGTCGGCGGGGGGATGGTCGGCGGCGCGCTGGCGCTTGGACTGGCGCAGCATGGATTTACGGCAACGGTCATTGAGCATGCCGTTCCCGCGCCGTTTGTGGCTGACGGACAGCCTGATGTCAGAATTTCTGCCATAAGTTCCGCATCGGTGTCGTTGCTAAAAGGGCTGGGCGTCTGGGATACGGTGCAGGGGATGCGCAGCCATCCTTATCGTCGACTGGAAACGTGGGAGTGGGAAAATGCCCATGTGATGTTTGATGCCGCCGAGCTTAAGCTGCCTCTGTTGGGCTATATGGTGGAAAACACGGTCCTGCAACAGGCGCTCTGGCAGGCTCTGGAAGCTCACCCTAAAGTCACGCTGCGCGTACCGGCGTCCCTGATTTCTTTGCATCAACATAACGATCGACATGAGCTTGAGCTGGCAGGCGGCGAAACCATCAGCGCGAAGCTGGTCATCGGCGCCGATGGTGCCAACTCTCAGGTGCGAAAAATGGCCGGGATTGGTATCCATGCCTGGCAGTACGCGCAGTCCTGTATGTTGATAACCGTGCAATGCGAAAACTCACCGGGAGACAGCACCTGGCAGCAATTTACGCCTGACGGCCCGCGCGCGTTTTTACCGCTGTTTGATAACTGGGCCTCGTTGGTGTGGTACGACTCACCGGCTCGCATCCGCCAATTGCAAGCGCTGAATATGCCGCAATTGCAGACGGAGATTGCTAAACATTTTCCATCGCGACTCGGTAAGGTGATGCCAGTGGCTGCGGGGGCGTTCCCGCTTACGCGTCGTCATGCGCTGCAATATGTGCAACCGGGGCTGGCGCTGGTAGGTGATGCCGCGCATACCATTCATCCGCTGGCGGGGCAGGGCGTCAATCTGGGCTTTCGTGATGTTGATGCGTTGATTGATGTGCTGGTGAACGCGCGCAGCTACGGTGAATCCTGGGCCAGTCAGCCGGTGCTCAAGCGCTATCAGAATCGCCGTATGACTGACAATTTCATCATGCAAAGCGGTATGGATCTGTTCTATGCTGGATTTAGCAATAACCTGCAGCCGCTGCGCATCATGCGTAATCTCGGGCTCATGGCCGCAGAGCGCGCTGGCGTACTGAAACGTCAGGCACTGAAGTATGCGTTAGGGTTGTAGCTCGAGTGGTGCCTGATGGCGCTACGTTTATCAGGCCTACAGCTCATGTAGGCCGGGTAAAGCTTGCCGTCATCCGGCGTCAGAAAAGCAAAAAGCTCGCCGAAGCGAGCTTTTTTAATATGGCTGGGGTACGAGGATTCGAACCTCGGAATGCTGGTATCAGAAACCAGAGCCTTACCGCTTGGCGATACCCCAACGGGTGCACCCACAGAGTGGACGACTTTTTGAAATTGGCTGGGGTACGAGGATTCGAACCTCGGAATGCTGGTATCAGAAACCAGAGCCTTACCGCTTGGCGATACCCCAACAATTTTTTGGATTTACCGAACGAGTCGATACGTCCTTAATATGGTGGCTACGACGGGATTCGAACCTGTGACCCCATCATTATGAGTGATGTGCTCTAACCAGCTGAGCTACGTAGCCAAATACTAACATTTTCTTCGATGGCTGGGGTACCTGGATTCGAACCAGGGAATGCCGGTATCAAAAACCGGTGCCTTACCGCTTGGCGATACCCCAATGACCGTTGCGGTGAACCGCTATATCGAAGAAAAAATGGCTGGGGTACCTGGATTCGAACCAGGGAATGCCGGTATCAAAAACCGGTGCCTTACCGCTTGGCGATACCCCATCCGTGCAACGCTTACGGGTGAATGGTGCGGGAGGCGAGACTTGAACTCGCACACCTTGCGGCGCCAGAACCTAAATCTGGTGCGTCTACCAATTTCGCCACTCCCGCAAAAAAGATGGTGGCTACGACGGGATTCGAACCTGTGACCCCATCATTATGAGTGATGTGCTCTAACCAGCTGAGCTACGTAGCCATCTTTTTTTCGCGTAACCTTATCGGCGTTGCGGGGCGCATTATGCGTATTGAGCCTTGAAGCGTCAACCCCTTTTTCATTGAAAATAGCTGGAATGTGACTGTTTGGTTAGGTTGCGAACAGCATGACGCAATATTCGGCAATTATTAGTTATTAATTGTTTTTTTGCACAGAAAACAAACATAAAAAAAGAGCCCCGCAGGGCTCTTATCTAAGGATTAACTTATTTATAAGCGGACTGATGTACGCCAACGGCACGGCCAGACGGATCGTTCATGGTTTTAAACGCCTCATCCCATTCGATCGCCTTAGCAGAAGAACAGGCAACCGACGGCCCGCCCGGCACACATTCGGCAGCGCTTGCTACCGGGAACAGCTCTTCGAAAATCTCACGGTACAAATACGCTTCTTTTGACGATGGCGTGTTGTACGGGAAACGGAAGCTGGCAGTTTCCAGTTGTTGGTCAGAAACTTGTTCTGCAGCCACCTCTTTCAGCGTGTCAATCCAGCTGTAACCGACACCGTCAGAGAACTGTTCTTTCTGACGCCATGCGACGCTTGCCGGCAGGTAGGACTCAAAACATTCGCGCAGAACGTGTTTTTCCATTTTGCCGTTGCCGCACATTTTGTCCTGCGGGTTGATGCGCATCGCCACATCAAGGAATTTCTTATCCAGGAAGGGCACGCGAGCTTCTACACCCCAGGCCGACATGGCTTTGTTGGCACGGGCGCAGTCGAACATATGCAGCGCTTGCAGCTTGCGCACGGTTTCTTCGTGCAGTTCTTTTGCATCTGGCGCTTTGTGGAAATAGAGATAGCCGCCAAACACTTCGTCCGAACCTTCACCCGACAACACCATTTTAATGCCCATCGCTTTAATTTTACGCGACATTAAGTACATTGGCGTCGAGGCGCGAATCGTCGTGACATCGTAAGTTTCGATGTGGTAAATCACGTCGCGGATCGCATCCAGACCTTCCTGGACGGTGAAGTGGATCTCATGGTGCACGGTCCCCAGATGGTTCGCCACCTCTTGCGCAGCTTTCAGATCCGGAGCGCCTTCCAGGCCGACGGCGAAGGAGTGCAGCTGTGGCCACCAGGCTTCGCTACGTTCCTGATCTTCAACACGGCGTGCCGCGTATTTTTTAGTTATCGCGGAAATGACGGATGAATCCAGACCACCGGACAACAGAACTCCATAAGGAACATCTGACATCAGGTGGCTTTTCACCGCATCTTCCAGTGCCTGGCGCAGCTCGTTTTTATCGGTAACGTTGTCTTTGACTGCATCGTATTCAAACCAGTCGCGCTGGTAGTACTGACGAATTTCACCGTCTTTACTCCACAAATAGCTACCGGCCGGGAATTCTTTGATTGTGCGGCAGACAGGAACCAGCGCTTTCATTTCAGACGCAACGTAGAAGTTACCGTGCTCGTCGTAACCCATATACAGCGGGATGATCCCGATATGATCACGACCGATCAGGTAGGCGTCCTGCTCGCTGTCGTACAGGGCAAAAGCGAACATCCCTTGCAGGTCATCGAGGAAAGCGGGTCCTTTTTCCTGATACAGCGCGAGGATAACTTCGCAGTCGGAACCGGTCTGGAACTGGTAGCGATCGCCGTATTCAGCACGCAGTGTCTGGTGGTTATAAATTTCACCGTTAACCGCCAGGATATGTGTCTTCTTCATGTTGTACAGCGGCTGAGCACCGGCATTGACGTCGACGATGGACAGACGTTCGTGCGCCAGAATGGCGTTATCACAGGCGTAAATACCTGACCAGTCCGGGCCGCGGTGGCGCATCAGACGAGACAGTTCCAGGGCTTTTTTACGCAGTTCAACTGCGTCAGTTTTAATATCGAATACGCCAAAAATAGAACACATAACCTTCTCCGTTAACCTGTTGCGTGATGCTTTTTATGTTTGCTTGATAAAGAAAATGCCGCAAAGCTGGAGAGGGCGCAAGCGAATTACGGGTCAGAAAATAAAAAACGCAATAGTCATTGTGGATTGGTGAAAAAAGATTATGTAATGAGCGCTATTATTGATGAATCAACAGTTAAGTGGTGATTTTATTGAATGGATGTATTTTTCAGGCCGGATAACTTACAGATGTTGTTATCCGGCTAAAGAGATTAAATGACGTCTATTTCAGCAACGGATGGGTAAATCCAGCTTGGTCTGAACGGCATGTTGTCAATATCATCAAGCTTGGATACGCCAGACAGTACCAGGATAGTTTCCAGACCTGCCTGGAAGCCTGCCAGAATATCGGTGCGCAGGTTATCGCCAACGATAACGGTCTCTTCCGAGTGCGCCTGCATTTTGTTGAGTGCCGCACGAATAATCCACGGGCTGGGTTTGCCGACATAAAATGGCTTGCGGCCAGAGATTTTTTCGATACCGGCGCACAATGCACCGCAGGCGGGATAAAAGCCGCGACCGTGAGTATCCGGGTTTGTGGCGATGAAACGTGCGCCGTTGGCCACAAAATATGCCGCTTTATGCATCATATCCCAATTATAGGAACGCGTTTCGCCAACAATCACAAAATCGGGGTTCACGTCGGTAATGGTAAAACCGGCTTTATACAACTCGTGAATTAATGCACCTTCACCTACCACATAAGCCTTTTTCCCTTCCTGGCGGCGAAGAAAATCAGCGGTTGCCATAGCGGAAGTATAAAAGACGCTATCGGGAACGTTCACACCCGCGGTGGCGAAGCGGTTTGTCAGATCTTGCCCGGTCTGTGAAGGATAGTTAGTCAACAGAACTAACGGCAGGCCTTTTTCCAGGATCCCGGTCAGAAATTCTGCCGCACCCGGTACGGCAACATTGTCGTGCATCAGCACGCCGTCTATATCACAAATTACATTCTTAATGGCCATGGACAATCCGACATTAAAAAAAGAAGGCATTACTATACACAAAATACACTACATCATTCGAGTTGCATCAAGGCGGCAAGTCTGCGAACCCCTGGAGCTTACTGAAGTAAGTGACCGGGGTGAGCAGATGCAGCTAACGCAGAGGCAGCTTGAAGGACGACGTGTATTAGCTTTCCAGCAAACGTTGCAGCAATGTGCCGTTGAGCATCGCTCGCTTCACCAGCGCAAAGGCACCAATGGCGGAGCGGTGATCCAGCGTAGAACGAACCACCGGTAAATTATGGCGAAACGCTTTCAACGCCTGCGTGTTGATACAGCTTTCTATTGCAGGCAGCAGCACTTTATCTGCCTCAGTAATTTCGCCCGCAATAACGATTTTTTGTGGGTTAAACAGGTTGATGGCGATGGCGATGGTTTTACCCAGATGGCGACCAACGTGCTCGATGACTTCTGATGCCAGGTTATCGCCTTTATTGGCCGCCTTGCAGATGGCTTTGATGCTGCAATCATCCAGCGTGAGACGGCTTGGGTAACCCTGTTTCAGTAAGTTTTGCACGCGGTGTTCAATAGAGGCATTGGCGGCAATGGTTTCCAGACAGCCGAAGTTACCGCAGTGACAGCGTTCGCCCAGCGGCTCAACCTGAATATGACCAATCTCACCCACGTTGCCATTGCGACCGATAAAAATTCGGCCATTGGAGATGATTCCGGCCCCGGTTCCGCGATGCACACGCACCAAAATGGAGTCTTCGCAATCCTGACTTGCCCCGAAATAGTGCTCGGCCAGCGCCAGACTGCGAATATCGTGACCGACAAAGCAGGTGACCTTAAAGCGTTTTTCGAGCGCTTCGACCAGCCCCCAGTTCTCAACCTGAATGTGCGGCATATAGCGGATAACGCCGCTTTCAGGATCAACCAGACCTGGCAGGATAACGGAAATCGCAATCAGCTCACGGATTTTCCGCTGGCAGCTCTCAATAAAGGTAGCAATGGTGTTAAGCAGCGCATACTCCAGCGTTTCCTGGGTGCGTTCCGGGAGGGGGTAATGCTCTTCGGCGACCACTTTACTGCTCATATCATAGAGAGTGAGCGTCGTGTCGTGACGGCCCAGGCGTACGCCGATGGCGTGGAAATTGCGGGTTTCGGTGACGATAGAGATAGCGCGGCGGCCTCCTGTAGAGGCCTGCTGATCGACTTCTTTGATCAGCCCGCGTTCGATCAACTGACGCGTAATTTTCGTTACGCTGGCGGGGGCAAGCTGGCTTTGCTCGGCAATTTGAATTCGCGAGATTGGCCCATGCTGATCAATCAGGCGATAAACTGCCGCGCTGTTAAGCTGTTTTACGAGATCAACATTACCTATTTGAGCTTGTCCGCCTGGTGTCATTCTTTCTCTTACTCAGTAACGACCTCGTTGCCATTAACGATGGTCTTGATAATTTTAAAGTCGTGCGTGAACGCAGTCAGGTTGGCTACTTTGCCTGGCGCGATGCTGCCGAGTTGTTTGTCGACGCCAATGGCGCGAGCAGGGTAGAGCGTTGCCATGCGCAGAACTTCGTCGAGAGCGATATTCGCATGTTCGACCAGATTGCGTACGCCTTCAATCATCGTTAATGATGAACCGCTCAATGTACCGTTCTCATCAACGCACAATCCATTACGGTAGTATATTGTTTTACCAGCGAAAATGAACTGTTCAATGTTTGCACCTGCTGGCGCGGTTGCGTCAGTGACCAGGCACAGCTTGTCGCCTTTCAGGCGCTTAGCATTACGGATGTTAACGTAGTCAACGTGCAGGCCATCGGCGATGATACCGCAGTAGATATCGGCTTCATCCAAAATAGCGCCCGCCAGACCGGGCTCACGGCCGGTAATGTACGGCATCGCGTTGAACAGATGTGTCGCAAAGGTGATGCCTGCGCGGAAGCCAATTTTTGCTTCTTTTACCGTTGCATTGGAGTGACCCGCAGAAACCACGATACCCGCATTCACCAGTTTGGTGATGACCTCTACCGGGACCATTTCTGGTGCCAGTGTGACTTTGGTGATCACATCCGCATTATCGCACAGGAAATCAACCAGTGCAGCGTCCGGCTGACGGACAAATCCCGGATTATGGGTACCTTTTTTCACCAGGTTCAGCCACGGTCCTTCAAGATGAAGTCCTAATGCCTGATTCGGGTGTTTCGCCAGGTATTCACGCATCACGCGAACACCCTGTTTCATCAGGTCATCGCTGGTGGTGATAAGCGTTGGCAGATAGTTGGTGCAGCCAGATTTTTCATTGGCTTTCTGCATGATTTCCAGCGTTTCAACGGTCACGGCTTCTGCCGTATCATTAAACTGCACACCGCCGCAGCCGTTCAGCTGTACATCAATAAAACCGGGGGAAACAATGGCCCCATTCAGTGAGCGCTGTTCAATCCCTGACGGTAATTCAGCCAGTGGGCAAACGCTGTCGATCAGGCCATTGGCGACAACAATCGCATGGTCATCAAGAATTTCGTGACCGGTAAAGATCCGGCCCTGGGTTAAAGCATACATTCCGACCCCCGATTTCAAAAAAATGCCGCCCTGCAACTTATCGACAGGGCGGAGACATCAATTACAGACCTTTAATATTTTCCGCTTCTAACTCGTTGAAGTATTTCAGCGTCTTCACTTTCAGTTCCATGGTGGAAGGCTCATCGCAGACCACAACGGCTTTTGGATGCAACTGCAGGCAGCTGATGGTCCACATGTGGTTAACGTTGCCTTCAACGGCGGCTTGCAGCGCCTGTGCTTTCTGGTGGCCCAGAACCAGGATCATCACTTCTTCAGCATCCAGCAGGGTACCCACGCCAACGGTCAGCGCATATTTAGGCACCTGGCTTACGTCGCCGTCAAAGAAGCGTGAGTTAGCAACACGTGTGTCGTGAGTCAGCGTTTTGATGCGGGTACGGGAAGCCAAAGAGGAAGCTGGTTCGTTGAACGCGATGTGACCATCGTTGCCTACACCGCCCATAAACAGGTGGATTTTACCGTAAGAACGGATTTTTTCTTCATACTGACGGCATTCTGCATCAATATCCGGCGCGTTACCATTGAGGAGGTTGATATTTTCTGCTGGAATATCAACGTGATCAAAGAAATTGCGGTGCATAAAGCTGTGGTAGCTTTCCGGATGCTCTTTCGGCAGGCCAACATATTCGTCCATGTTGAAAGTAACAACATGCTTGAAGCTCACCTGGCCCGCTTTGTGCATTTCAACCAATGCTTTATAAGCTGTCAGCGGAGTACCGCCAGTCGGCAGGCCCAGAACGAACGGACGATCTGCCGTTGGTTTGAACGCGTTAATACGGTTAACGATATGGCGAGCAGCCCATTTGCCGACTTGTTCAGCGGTATTCAGGGGGATCAGTCTCATTCTTCACCTCAAAAGTAAATGTAAGCAATTGGCGGATTGAGTCTCTGTGCAGTAATAAGCGTAACCTGGTTTTGCATCGGTAAGGATCAATCCGTTTCGATTTTTTGAATGATAAAATAAGTTTTCGTAGTTAGCCAGTGAAGGGGAGGGTTAATAACGATATTTGGTGACTGGAATCACAAAAAACACGCTTTTAATTTGCGATACGAATTAATTTTTCACACACTCTGAATGTAGATGAATGGTTAATATCGTTGTTCCAGAATCTTGCTGTCAGGAATGGTCGCACAATAAAAATATGGCTTCAAAGAAGCCTAATCGGGGTCTCGTAGGGGGAATAAAATGAATATTTTAGGTTTTTTCCAGCGGCTGGGTAGGGCGTTACAGCTCCCCATCGCTGTGCTGCCAGTCGCGGCACTGCTGCTGCGATTCGGCCAACCAGATTTACTTAACGTACCCTTCATCGCGCAAGCGGGTGGGGCCATCTTTGATAACCTCGCGTTAATTTTTGCGATCGGTGTTGCTTCCAGCTGGTCAAAAGACAGCGCAGGTGCGGCAGCGCTGGCAGGTGCGGTCGGTTATTTCATATTGACCAAAGCAATGGTTACCATTAACCCTGCAATCAATATGGGCGTGCTGGCTGGTATCATCACCGGTCTGGTCGGCGGTGCCGTGTATAACCGCTGGTCTGGTATCAAACTGCCTGACTTCCTGAGCTTCTTTGGCGGCAAACGCTTTGTGCCGATCGCCACTGGTTTCTTCTGTCTGGTGCTGGCTGCTATCTTCGGTTACGTATGGCCGCCGGTACAGAATGCCATCCATGCGGGTGGTGAGTGGATCGTGGGCGCTGGTGCGCTGGGTTCCGGTATCTTTGGTTTCATCAACCGTCTGCTGATCCCAACCGGTCTGCATCAGGTGCTGAACACCATCGCATGGTTCCAGATTGGCGAATTTACTAACGCTGCAGGTACCGTATTCCACGGTGACATCAACCGCTTCTACGCGGGTGACGGCACTGCGGGTATGTTCATGTCTGGCTTCTTCCCAATCATGATGTTTGGTCTGCCGGGTGCGGCGCTGGCGATGTACTTCGCGGCTCCTAAAGCACGTCGTCCGATGGTTGGCGGTATGCTGTTGTCCGTTGCGATCACCGCGTTCCTGACCGGTGTTACCGAGCCGCTGGAATTCCTGTTCATGTTCCTGGCTCCACTGCTGTACCTCCTGCACGCACTGTTAACGGGTATCAGCCTGTTCGTTGCAACACTGCTGGGGATCCACGCAGGCTTCTCCTTCTCCGCAGGTGCTATCGACTACGTGTTGATGTACAACCTGCCGGCAGCAAGCCAGAACGTCTGGATGCTGGTGGTGATGGGGCTGGTGTTCTTCGTTATCTACTTTGTGCTGTTCAGCGCGGTTATTCGTATGTTTAACCTGAAAACGCCGGGCCGCGAAGATAAAGAAGACGATATCGTTACTGAAGAAGCCAACAGCAACACTGAAGAAGGTTTGGCTCAACTGGCAACCAACTACATTGCAGCGGTTGGCGGTACTGATAACCTGAAAGCGATTGATGCCTGTATCACTCGTCTGCGTCTGACTGTTGCCGACTCCGGTCGCGTAAACGATGCGATGTGTAAGCGTTTAGGTGCATCTGGAGTAGTTAAGCTGAACAAGCAAACTATCCAGGTCATCGTGGGTGCGAAAGCCGAATCCATCGGCGACGAAATGAAGAAAGTTGTCGCGCGTGGCCCGGTGGCAGCAGCATCTGGTGAAAGTGCGCCAGCAGCAGCGGCCCCAGTAGCAAAACCGCAGGCTGTAGCGAATGCAGTCACCGTTGAAGCGCTGGTTTCTCCGATTACTGGTGACGTAGTTGCGCTGGAACAGGTTCCTGATGAAGCCTTCGCCAGTAAAGCTGTAGGCGACGGCGTGGCAGTGAAACCAACGGATAAAATCGTGGTTGCTCCGGCTGCGGGCACCATCGTGAAAATCTTCAACACTAACCATGCGTTCTGCCTGGAAACGGTTAAAGGCGCGGAAATCGTGGTCCATATGGGCATCGATACCGTAGCGCTGGAAGGCAAAGGCTTTAAGCGTCTGGTCGAAGAAGGTGCGGAGGTTACTGCAGGCCAACCGATTCTGGAAATGGATCTGGAGTTCCTGAACGCTAACGCACGTTCCATGATAAGCCCGGTTGTGTGCAGCAACAGCGATGATTTCGGCGCTCTGGTTATTAAAGCCGAAGGTCATGTGGTTGCCGGTCAAACACCACTATATGAGATTAAAGGTAAATAACTGCTCCTGAGTAAAGTGAGTTAAGTGCCTTAAGCGGCGGGGGATATTCCTCCGCCGCTTTTTTTTGCAGCAAATGCCCTCATATATCCTGTTGAAACACCTTTTTTGTGCAACTAATAGTTGTCTCCTGACGTCGCTTATAAGATCATACTCCGTTATACGTTGTTTACGCTTTGAGGAATCCACGATGAGTGAGGCTGAAGCCCGCCCGAGTAACTTTATTCGTCAGATCATCGATGAAGATCTGGCCAGTGGTAAGCACACCACTATCCATACCCGTTTTCCGCCGGAGCCAAATGGCTATCTGCACATTGGCCACGCGAAATCCATTTGTCTGAACTTTGGCATTGCGCAAGATTACCAGGGCCAGTGCAACCTGCGTTTTGATGATACGAACCCGGTTAAAGAAGATATCGAGTACGTTGAGTCGATTAAAAACGACGTTGAATGGTTAGGTTTCCACTGGACTGGCGATATTCGCTACTCTTCGGATTACTTCGATCAGCTTCACGCCTATGCGGTAGAGCTTATTAATAAAGGACTGGCGTACGTTGACGAACTGTCAGCGGACGAAATCCGCGAATACCGCGGCACGCTGACTCAGCCAGGCAAAAACAGCCCGTACCGCGATCGTAGCGTCGAAGAGAACCTGGCGCTGTTCGAAAAAATGCGTGCCGGTGGTTTTGAAGAAGGTAAAGCGTGCCTGCGTGCGAAAATCGACATGGCGTCGCCGTTTATTGTGATGCGCGATCCGGTGCTGTACCGCATTAAGTTCGCCGAACACCACCAGACCGGCAACAAGTGGTGCATCTACCCGATGTACGACTTTACCCACTGCATCAGCGATGCGCTGGAAGGCATTACGCATTCCCTGTGCACGCTTGAGTTCCAGGATAACCGTCGTCTGTACGACTGGGTGCTGGACAACATCACCATTCCGGTTCATCCGCGTCAGTACGAATTCTCGCGCCTGAATCTGGAATATACCGTGATGTCCAAGCGCAAGCTGAACCTGCTGGTGACCGACAAGCACGTTGAAGGCTGGGACGATCCGCGTATGCCGACGATTTCTGGCCTGCGTCGTCGCGGTTACACCGCTGCCGCGATCCGTGAGTTCTGCAAACGCATTGGCGTGACCAAGCAAGACAACACCATTGAGATCGCTTCTCTGGAATCCTGTATCCGCGAAGATCTGAACGAAAACGCCCCGCGCGCGATGGCGGTTATCGATCCGGTTAAACTGGTTATCGAAAACTATCCGCAGGGCGAAAGCGAATTGGTCACCATGCCTAACCATCCGAACAAACCGGAAATGGGCAGCCGTGAAGTGCCATTTAGCGGTGAAATTTGGATCGATCGCGCAGACTTCCGTGAAGAAGCGAACAAGCAGTACAAGCGTCTGGTGATGGGCAAAGAAGTACGCCTGCGTAATGCTTATGTGATCAAAGCCGAACGTGTTGAGAAAGATGCGGAAGGAAATATCACCACCATTTTCTGCACCTACGATGCCGACACCCTGAGCAAAGACCCGGCCGATGGTCGTAAAGTCAAAGGCGTTATTCACTGGGTGAGCGCGTCCCATGCGCTACCGATTGAAATCCGTCTGTACGACCGTCTGTTTAGCGTGCCAAATCCAGGTGCGGCGGAAGACTTCTTGTCTGTTATTAACCCTGAATCGCTGGTCATTAAGCAGGGTTACGGTGAGCCGTCGCTGCAGGCAGCGGTTGCAGGTAAAGCGTTCCAGTTCGAGCGTGAAGGTTACTTCTGCCTGGACAGCCGTTATGCAACGGCTGAAAAGCTGGTGTTTAACCGTACCGTTGGTCTGCGTGATACGTGGGCTAAAGCGGGCGAATAAGCCGCAACACATCCTGTCTAAACGCCGCTTCATGCGGCGTTTTTTTTCGCAAAAAAAACGTGTAACAGGCTCCATTTGCGGAGCGAATTAATTACATGCTTGTAATAATGGTTTGGCTGAATGTTTTTGCGTTTAAATAACTTATCTCAATGTGAAATGGGCTGAAACCGATTTCATCTCCATGGAAAACAAGCGCTTTCTTTATTTTTCAACGCTTTTTTATCTTCCAATGAAAATGTAACAGAAAGCAATGAAATATGTGCGGTTGCTCATACTATTACATACTCGTTACAGAAAGAGATTGATAATTCGCGTCGCGAAAAATAGTCTATTCATTGTAGTCACTGAGGTTTTCTTAGCGCTACTTTTTTTATTTTTTGTTTTTTCGCTGTCCGCTTTTGTCGGCAGCATTTTATACGTCAAAGAGGATTAACATATGCGTACGTTTAGTGGCAAACGTAGTACGCTGGCGCTGGCTATCGCCGGTATCACAGCAATGTCGGGTTTTGTTGTTGCTCCCCAGGTACACGCCGAAGGATTTATTGATGACTCAACCTTAACCGGCGGCATCTATTACTGGCAGCGTGAGCGTGACCGTAAAGATGTGACCGATCATGACAAATACAAAACCAACCTTTCTCACTCCACCTGGAACGCTAACCTCGACTTCCAGTCCGGTTATGCGGCCGATATGTTTGGTATTGATATCGCAGCATTTACCGCTATTGAAATGAACGAAAGTAGCGAAAGCGGCCATCCAAACGAAATCGCATTCTCTTCCAAAAATAAAGGCTATGACGAGGATTACTCCGGAGATAAGAGCGGGATTAGCCTTTATAAAGCAGCAGCTAAATTTAAATACGGCCCAACCTGGGCGCGTGCCGGTTACATTCAACCAACCGGGCAGACTCTGCTGGCACCGCATTGGAGCTTTATGCCAGGTACCTATCAGGGTGCTGAAGCCGGTGCCAACTTCGACTATGGTGATGCTGGCGCGCTGAGCTTCTCCTATATGTGGGCTAACGAATATAAAGCACCGTGGCATACCGAAGTCGATAAATTCTATCAGGCTGATAAAAAGACCAGCGTTGATTACTTGCACTCAATTGGCGCGAAATATGACTTCAAAAATAACCTGTTGCTGGAAGCGGCATTTGGTCAGTCTGAAGGTTACGTCGATCAGTACTTCGCAAAAGCCAGCTACAAATTCGATTTAGGCGGTAACCCATTTACCACCAGCTACCAGTTCTACGGTGCACGCGACAAGGTTGATGATCGTACCGTGAACGATATTTATGATGGTACTGCCTGGTTGCAGGCGTTGACTTTTGGCTACAAAGTGGCAGAGGTCGTTGACCTTCGTCTGGAAGGGACCTGGGTTAAAGCGGACGGCCAGCAGGGTTACTTCCTGCAGCGTATGACCCCAACCTATGCCTCTTCAAACGGTCGTCTGGATGTCTGGTGGGATAACCGTTCTGACTTCAACGCCAACGGTGAAAAGGCAGTCTTCTTCGGCGCAATGTATGACCTGAAGAACTGGAATCTGCCGGGCTGGGCGGTAGGCGCGTCCTACGTTTACGCATGGGATGCTAAGCCATCAACCTGGCAGCTTAACCCGGATGCGTACTACGACAAAAACCGGACTATCGAAGAATCTTCTTACAGCCTGGATGCGGTCTACACCCTGCAGGATGGTCGTGCGAAGGGCACCATGTTTAAGCTGCACTTCACTCAGTACGACAACCATTCAGACATTCCGAGCTGGGGCGGTGGCTACGGCAACATGTTCCAGGATGAGCGCGACGTGAAGTTCATCGTTATTGCTCCGTTCACCATCTTCTAATGCCAACAGCGGCAGGCCAGGGGCCTGCCGCTTCGTTGAGGAAAGTGCTATGAAAAAACTGATACTCATTGCCGTTATGGCATCAGGGCTGGTGGCGTGTGCGCAATCTCCTGCGCCGAAAGAGGACAGCCGTCTGAAAGAAGCCTACAGCGCGTGTATTAATACCGCTCAAGGATCGCCGGAAAAAATAGAAGCCTGCCAAAGCGTGTTGAATGTACTGAAGAAAGAAAAACAGCACCAGCAGTTTGCCAATGAAGAAAGCGTACGTGTGCTGGATTATCAGCAGTGTATCCAGGCCACGCGCACGGGTAACGGTCAGTCCGTTAATGCTGATTGTGACAAGGTCTGGCAGGAAATTCGCAGCAAGAATGCCGCACAGTAATTCAAAAAATGAAAAAGACAACGGGCGGAGAATTTTCCGCCCGTTTGCATTTCAGAGCTTATTTTCCACTGGTTGATAACTCCGACTCAGCCGGACAAACAGCATTGCCGTGGCGGCGAGTCCGCAAAGTGCCGCGCACATCAGCCACCATCCCGGTGAGCTTTTATCTCCGGTTAGCTGAACCAGTGCCGTGGATATGACGGGTGTCAGACCGCCAAAAATCGCCGTAGCCAGACTGAAGGCCAGTGAAAAACCCACCGTACGGACATAGACAGGCATCACCTCGGTGAGTGCCGCGACCATTGCCCCATTGTACATACCAAAAAAGAACGAGAACCAAAGCAGGACCAACGTCATGCGCATAAAATCTGGCGCGGCGGTGAGCCAGTGCATGACCGGCCAGGTGGTGATCAGAGCGAGTACGGTAATCCCCATCAATACCGGGCGGCGACCAATTCGGTCAGAAATCGCTCCGCCAATCGGCAGCCAGATAAAGTTAGAAATACCGACCAGCATGGTGACGACCAGGCTGTCGCGAGCGCTCAGATGGAGTACAGCCCTGCCATAGGTCGGGGTATAGACGGTAATAAAGTAAAACGTCGTTGTGGTCATCGCCACCAGCAGCGTACCCGCTGAGATCAGACGCCAGTTTTTGATGATAGTGGTGAAAATTTCCCTGGTGTCGGGACGGTGTGTACGTTGTAAAAATGCGTCCGTTTCCTGAAGCGAGCGGCGCAGGACGAAGATCAACGGAATAATCATACAACCAATAAAGAACGGAATGCGCCAGCCCCATTCAGAGATTTCATCGTGCCCCAGCGTGGCATTCAGGCCGTAGCCAATCAGCGCTGCCACCACAATGGCAACCTGTTGGCTGGCGGACTGCCAGCTGGTGTAGAAACCTTTATTGCCAGGCGTGGCGATTTCAGAAAGATAAACCGAAACGCCGCCCAACTCTACGCCCGCAGAGAAGCCCTGCAATAATCGACCGACTAATACCAGCACAGGAGCCAGCAGGCCAATACTTTGATAACCGGGAACCAGGGCAATCAGCAGGGTCCCACAGCCCATGATCGCCAGCGTCACCATCAGTCCTTTGCGGCGACCAATTCTGTCGATATAAGCACCCAGCACGATTGCGCCAACCGGCCGCATTAAAAAACCCGAACCGAAAACCGCAAAGGTCAACATGAGCCCGGCAAACTCACTCTCCGCGGGGAAGAAAGTCTTTGCGATATAGGTGGCGTAAAACCCGAACAGAAAAAAGTCGAACTGTTCGAGAAAATTACCGCTGGTTACCCGCAGTATTGCGCCGAAAGTTCCGGTGCGCGATGGTTGTTGTGTCATTGGGTTTGCTCCACTGTCTTATCATAATATTTATAGAGGTAAGAGTTTGCGGGTTAGTCGCCTGAGACTCCCGCCTGTTTGCCGCGCCGTTTCTCAATCGCCCACTTGAGTAAGGCTGCGCAGCGGTAAAATCCGTGGGCAAATTTTCCGTAAGGAATGGTCAGAAAAAGCGCCATGACCACGCCGAGATGAATGGCCAGTAAAATAGCCATCCATGAGGTATCTCTTCCTGCCAGCAGCGCCAGACCGGTCAGACTGGTCAGCAGCAGCAGCAAAATAAAACCGCGATCCATCGGTTTTTGCCGGGCGTCGCCGTGTAGCGGTGAGCGCCTGAGATTAAGCCATAGCAAGCCAGCCGGGCCGACAACCAGGCCAATGCCACCCAAAGTGCCCAGCATGACCGGAACGCTGAAGAACGGGTAGGGTGCTTCTATGCCGGCAAAGTAGTGATAGCCTGTTGCCACCACGGTGGCGGCAAAGCAGAGCAGAAAACCGTAGAAGGTGAAGTGGTGGAAACGGCGACGCATCAGGGTGAAAGCATCATCCGCTTCGTTACAACCTTTGCCATGGCCTCCATCGAGATACTTCAGCGTCAGCGCATTGTGTGAGGCTTCAGCAATCTCGACGGAACGCGGCATGCCCGGAGAAATCTCGCGCCAGAAGCGGATCACGCCTGCCATCAGCAAACCGATCGCCAGAACAAAGACCGAACCAAACATCCAGGCCAGCAGGTTATGCGGGAAAATTTGATAGAAATCCCCGGCCAGCGGTGGATGTAATAGTGAACCTTTCAAACCTATAGCGAGGAGTAAAAACAGGATCAGACCGAATACCAGCGCCAGCGTCACGGTTACGCCTGCGCGACGATATAGCGCTCCAAAAGCGGCGGGCTGCGCGTAATGCTGATAGGTTTCGAGCCGGACTTCCGCCATCGCCTTCGGCACGTTGATGGCAAATTCATGAGGCGGGGCATACTGACACGCGTGCAGGCAAGCGCCGCAGTTATGGCACAAGTTTGCCAGATAATTGATATCCGCTTTACCGAATTCCAGACGCTGAGTCATGGCCGGGAACACGGCGCAAAAGCCTTCGCAATAGCGGCAGGCGTTACACACCTGCATCACGCGTTCAACTTCCGCTTCCGGTTCGGTGATAATTTGCGCTTCGATGATCAGTTTCTCAAGCTGCTTCATGACGTGTCTCCTTACGTGCGGCCAGCGCGGCTTCTTTTCCGGCAATGCGGCCAAAGGTCGTGCCGATCGACATCCCCACGCCTGCGGTGTAACCCTTGCCCAGCACGTTGCCCGCCATCATCTCTCCGGCGACGAACAGGTTACGGCTTGGAAGCCCTGCAAAATGTACAGCGGCGCGTTCGTTCACTTTTAACCCAAGATAAGTGAAGGTGATTCCTGGCCGCAGGGCGTAGCCGTAGTAAGGCGGTTGATCCAGCGGTCGCGCCCAATGCGTTTTCGCGGGTAGCAAATCTTTAGTGGCGCAGTTATCCAGAACGGTATGGTCGAACTGACCTAGCTGGCAGGCGTTGTTGTACTCTGTCACGGTGTGGGTAAAGCGTTCGGCATCCAGTCCTAACTGAAAGGCCAGTTCAGCCAGCGTATTGGCCTGCGTGCCAGGAAAGACCGGAGGCATGAAGTGTCCGATAGCTTTACTGTCGATGATGGAGTAGCCAATCTGTCCTGGCTGTTGAGCGACCAGACGTCCCCAGATGGCGTAGCGTTTGGGCCAGAAATCTTCACCTTCATCATAAAAACGCTCAGCGTCCCGGTTCACCACAATACCGAGCGAAACGCAGTCCACGCGGGTGCAAATCCCGCCGTCATATAATGGCGCTCTGGCATCAATTGCCACACAGTGTGACTGGGAGGGATCGCCGATAATGTCTGCGCCAGCATCCATCATAAATTTGAGCAGTACGCCCTGATTAAAACGCGTGCCGCGAATTAGAAAGTTATCCGCAGGCCACTCGCCGCGGGCATTTTCCCCCCAGGCTTCGCGCAACCACTCCCGGTTAGATTCGAATCCGCCAGCAGCAAGCACGCAGGATTTCGCTGTGATACGCTCTTTGCCTGCCAGCGCCGCCACGAACTCGCCGTTGTGCAGTTCAAGCGTCTGTACCGGTGTGTTGTAGCGGATTTGTACGCCCAGCTTTTCTGCGCTGCGGTAATAGGCATTCACCAGGGCTTTTCCGCCCCCCATAAAAAAGGCGTTGGTACGCGCCACGTGCAAAGCGCCAGAGAGAGGAGGCTGAAAGTTAACGCCGTGCTGGCGCATCCAGTCGCGGCATTGGGAAGAGGTACGGATCACCAGACGTGCCAGGGCTTCGTTGGTATTTCCTTCCGTGACGCGGCGCAGATCCTGCCAGAACTCCTCTTCCGGATAGCTTTCTACCAGCACATCCTGCGGCGCATCATGCATACAGCGCAGATTACGCGTGTGTTGGGAATTTCCCCCGCGCCATTCCCGGGGAGCCGCTTCGAGCAGAAGTACCGAAGCTCCTTGCTCCCGGGCGGACAAGGCAGAGCATAACGCGGCATTGCCACCACCAATCACCAGAACATCAACCATCGTATACTCCATTACCATTTAACCATTTGTTAAATTTGTAATTGAAATGTATACGCGCAGCTTGTGCGGGCGCTATGACGTAGTGCTAAACGGTACTTTAGTTATTGTAAAGGATGGCGCCAGGCCAGCTTCCTGCTTCCACCAGTTGATGCATCACTTTCGTCAGCACCACACGGGCCGCGAGGCCTGCCGGGGTGAGTTCATCGTCTGAGAGACTCACCAGAAAGTTGGGGCGGCTAAGTATTGGATTGTGGACGCCGATCACTCTTAGCGTCTCTTTATCGAGATGGGAAATTGCCGCGCCGGGCTGGAGAGTGGCACCAATGCCACTGCGCACGGCACGCATGAGTAGCGCCAGACCATCAATTTCCGTGGCGATCTCAATGTTCAGCGCGTGTTCCTGACAAATCGCTTCCAGCCTGCCGCGCAGACCGTGGCCCGGGCTTGGCATTATCAATGGGATACTTGCCAGCTGGGCTGGAGCAATATTGTCATCGGCAATATCAGCCAGTAAGGCATGAGTCCCAATCAAAAACAGCCGCTCTTCGAGAATCGGTATGGCGCTCCAGCGCAGGATCTTTTCTTTCTGAAACACGACAGCCAGATCAATCTGGCGGGTATTAATCATCCGCTCCAGATTGCCAGAGAGGCTTTCCACCACATGCAGACGGACATCACTGTAGCTTTCCTGCATGGCGTTGATAAACGGCATTCCGAGAACGGAAGCGGTACTGGGAGCCATGCCGACGCTGACGTGTCCGGAAAGTCGGGACTCGCGTGCGGCGAGGATCGCGTCGTCTGCGTGACGAAGCGCCAGCTGCGCCTGGGAGTAAAAAGCCAGCCCGGCGCTGGTGGGTGTCACGCCTCGTGAGGTGCGTTGCAGCAGGCGAATAGCGAGTTCGTTTTCCAGACGCGACATTTGCTGGCTGAGTGCCGAAACCCCGATATTGAGATCGAGCGCCGCGCTACCCATGCTGCCTGTTTCTACAATGCGCACAAAATAGCGTAGCTGGCGAAGTTCCATTTCGACTCTCCGGAAGGGGCAATTGATTTTTACATTAAAGCAACACAGGAGCGTAGGGAAGGGGAAAAGGGCAGGTAATGCCCATAAAAAAAGCCAACCGGAAGGTTGGCTTTTCAAAAAGCATTACATTATTTGCCGTCGTGGGCATGCTCATCTTCGCGGCAATCGCCTTCAGCGCAGTGGCCGTAGAGATAGAGACTATGGTTGGTTAAACGAATACCATGTTTAGCCGCAATCTCACGCTGGCGCGCTTCGATGGAATCATCGCTGAACTCAACCACTTTGCCGCAGTCGAGACAGATGAGGTGATCGTGATGATGCTGTTGAGTCAGTTCGAAGACGGATTTACCACCTTCAAAATTATGGCGGGTCACGATACCGGCATCATCAAACTGGTTCAGCACACGATACACGGTCGCCAGACCAATTTCTTCACCCATATCGATCAGGCGTTTGTATAAATCTTCCGCACTGACGTGATGGTTATCCGGTTCCTGAAGAACTTCCAGAATTTTTAAACGAGGAAGCGTTACTTTCAGGCCAGCCTTCTTTAATGCGGTATTGTTGTCAGTCATGCGGAATCTGTCCTGTAGCTAAACGATTCACTTCATTAACAGAAGTGACAGAAATTGCACTTGAGATAATGCGTATCATTATAGAACTGCCATGGCTAAATGAAAACTGCAAGTCTCTGGCATATATTGTTAATCAAAACGTGGTATCGCCGACAAACACACTGTGCAACACCCGATTGGCATCCAGCCATTGTACAGGGTCAGACGAAAAAGTTACAAATTTGTAGCAATTATTTTGATTGGTTTTATCTATTGATGCGGCGCAGATGGAAATCTACGCCGCACGAAATCAGGCATTAATGATTTCGTCGAGGTGCAGCTCTTCAGAGATCTGCTTAACCCATTTTTCTACGCGTTCTGCTGTCAGTTCTGGCTGGCGATCTTCATCGATAGCCAGACCGACAAAGTGGTCGTCGTCAGCCAGGCCTTTAGACGCTTCAAAGTGATAACCCGCAGTCGGCCAGTGACCAACGATGGTTGCACCGCGCGGTTCGATGATGTCGCGAATTGTGCCTAACGCATCGCAGAAATACTCTGCGTAATCTTCCTGGTCGCCACAGCCGAACAATGCAACCAGTTTGCCGTTAAAATCAATGTCTTCGAGGGTAGGGAAGAAGTCATCCCAGTCACACTGCGCTTCACCGTAGTACCAGGTTGGGATGCCGAGCAGCAGAATGTCATAACCTTCGAGGTCTTCTTTGCTACTTTTTGCAATGTCATGAACATCGGCAACGTCTTTACCAAGCTGTTTTTGAATCATTTTTGCGATGTTTTCGGTATTACCGGTGTCGCTGCCGAAAAAGATGCCAGTGATTGCCATGAGTTAAATAACCTCTTGAAACTTATTGAAATGGTGGTGGCGCATTGCCCACGGATAAGGGCAATCATAGCAGAACAGTCAGGCATGCGGAAACAGCAAACACGCAGGACTGCACTCTGTGCTACACGATTTATGATTTAGAGCAGAAATTCAGACTATGCCTGACCGCGCAATGTGCTGAGTTGGGTCATCAGCATCTCTTCGATGAGTTCACTGCGACTCATGTTGCGCGCCTCCGCCAGCTCGTTCAGAGCGTCAACGGCATCAGCGTTCAGTTTCAGTTCGACACGCTTAAGCCCGCGAACTTTGTCACGCTTAAGCTGATTACGTTTATTAATACGTAACTGTTCATCACGCGAGAGCGGATTAGTTTTGGGTCGTCCCGGGCGACGCTCCTGCGCGAACAGATCTAATGTCGTACGGTCCGTTTGTTCTTTGGCCATGATCTTGGTGACTTCGGGGAAACAATCAGCCAGGCGTCTGCCCGGATGGATAGCGCGCCATAATACATCAGCAGGGGTGACACGCCAACGCCCACGCGCGTAATCGCGCGCAGACGCTGAGTTTTTAATCAGTTAGCGTGTTCGTTCAGATAACGACGGATGGCGCGCAGCACCGCCTCCGGTTTTTCCGCATGCACCCAATGACCGGCTCCAGCAATAACATGCGCCCGAGCCTGCGGAAATTGCGCCAGCAGCTGTTCGCGATACGCTTCGGTAACATACGGTGAGTTGCCGCCAGGGATAAACAGCGCCGGGTGCTCCCACGCAGGAATGGTTTCCCAACCGACGATATGAGGATACTGATCCCACAGCACGGGAACGTTAAAACGCCATTCGCCGTCGACGAAAGATTTCAGCAGAAACTGGATTACGCCTTCCTCATGCAGATGCTGACGCATGACGCTGGCCGCCTGCTGACGCGAAGTGACCTGGGCATCGGTTACGGCATTAATAGCGGTAAAGATCGCATCGTGACGGCGAACTTGATAGTCGACCGGTGCAATATCAATGGCCACCAGTCGATCGATACGATCAGGAGCCAGCGCGGTTAATGCCATGACGGCTTTTCCCCCCATCGAGTGACCAATAAAGGTCGCCTTTTCTATTTGCTGAGCGTCCAGCGTATCCAGCAAATCTTGCGCCATGGCCGGATAATTCATCTCAGGGGAACGAGGGGAGAGGCCATGATTTCGCATATCGACCTGGATGATATCGTGATCGACCACCAGATCGCGCGCCAGGATCCCCAGGTTATCCAGACTGCCAAACAGGCCGTGAACCAGGACGATGGGAGAATTATTGTGCAGGTTTTGCGCAGATTGCGCTCGGATATTCAATTTCATGGCAAAGTTCTTTTTTTCACACTCACGGGTTAGGGTATCATGTTGACCATTCTGCCACATGGCTGCAACAACTACGGTTACTCTGAGTTTTGCTGGCCACCAGGCTTGACGCTATCCGCTGTTGGGATTTGCCTTTACACTACGTGTGTTTACCCCGACAACTTGTATTCAGCTAAACACTGCACTGGATTAAGATGAAAACGATTGAAGTTGATGATGAACTCTATAGCTATATTGCCAGCCACACCAAGCATATTGGCGAGAGCGCATCCGACATTTTACGGCGTATGTTGAAATTTTCCGCCGCATCACAGCCTGTCACTCCGATAGTCAAAGAAGTCCGCGCTGTGCAACCTGTCGTGGAAGCTAAGCCGGTTAACCCCGTAAAAGATAAAGTGCGCGCGATGCGTGAACTGCTGCTGTCCGACGAATACGCGGAACAGAAGAAAGCAGTAAATCGCTTTATGCTGGTGCTGTCTACACTCTATTCACTGGATCAAAACGCGTTCGCCGAAGCAACGGAATCGTTGCATGGCCGTACGCGCGTTTATTTTGCAGCAGATGAACAGACGCTGCTGAAAAATGGTAATCAAACCAAACCGAAACACGTGCCAGGCACGCCGTACTGGGTGATCACCAACACCAATACCGGCCGTAAATGCAGCATGGTTGAACACATCATGCAGTCAATGCAATTCCCCGCGGAATTGATTGAAAAGGTTTGCGGAACAATTTAATCCTTGCATTAGAAGGACCAGGCAATGGCAATCCACAACCGTGCAGGTCAACCTGCGCAACAGAGTGATTTGATTAACGTCGCCCAACTGACGGCACAGTATTATGTACTGAAACCAACAGCAGGGAACGCTGAGCACGCCGTTAAGTTCGGTACGTCCGGACATCGCGGCAGTGCAGGTCGTCATAGTTTTAACGAGCCGCATATTCTGGCTATCGCTCAGGCGATTGCTGAAGAACGTGCGAAAAACGGGATTACTGGCCCGTGCTATGTGGGCAAGGATACCCACGCGCTGTCTGAACCGGCTTTTATCTCTGTACTGGAAGTGCTGGCGGCGAACGGCGTTGACGTCATCGTGCAGGAAAGTAACGGTTATACGCCGACCCCTGCTGTGTCGAATGCTATCCTGGTCCACAACAAAAAAGGCGGCCCGCTGGCTGACGGCATTGTGATCACGCCGTCCCACAATCCGCCGGAAGATGGCGGCATTAAATATAACCCGCCAAACGGTGGTCCGGCAGATACCAACGTCACCAAAGTGGTGGAAGACAGAGCCAACGCGCTGCTGGCTGACGGTTTGCAAGGCGTGAAGCGCATGTCGCTGGACGCTGCGCTGGCATCTGGCCATGTAACAGAGCAGGATCTGGTTCAGCCGTTTGTTGAAGGACTGGCTGACATCGTCGACATGGCGGCGATCCAAAAAGCGGGTCTGACGCTGGGTGTCGATCCGCTGGGCGGTTCCGGTATCGAATACTGGAAGCGTATTGCTAAGCACTACAACCTGAACCTGACTATCGTTAATGATCACGTTGATCAGACTTTCCGTTTCATGCATCTCGACAAAGATGGCGCAATCCGCATGGACTGCTCCTCCGAGTGCGCGATGGCAGGCCTGCTGGCGCTGCGCGACAAGTTCGATCTGGCCTTTGCCAACGACCCAGACTACGACCGTCACGGTATTGTCACCCCGGCGGGGCTGATGAATCCGAACCACTATCTGGCGGTGGCGATCAACTACCTGTTCCAGCATCGCCCGCAGTGGGGCAAAGATGTTGCCGTTGGTAAGACGCTGGTGTCCTCGGCGATGATTGACCGCGTGGTGAATGATTTAGGGCGTAAACTGGTCGAAGTGCCGGTTGGCTTTAAATGGTTTGTTGACGGTCTGTTCGACGGCAGCTTTGGCTTTGGTGGTGAAGAGAGCGCGGGGGCATCTTTCCTGCGTTTCGACGGTACACCGTGGTCGACCGACAAAGACGGCATCATCATGTGCTTGTTGGCGGCAGAAATTACCGCAGTGACCGGTAAGAATCCGCAGGAGCACTACAACGAACTGGCTGCCCGCTTTGGTGCGCCGAGCTACAACCGCCTGCAGGCAAGTGCGACCTCCGCACAGAAAGCGGCGCTGTCTAAGCTGTCTCCGGAAATGGTGAGTGCCAGCACGCTGGCGGGCGACCCGATCACCGCACGTCTGACGGCGGCACCGGGCAACGGTGCTTCTATCGGCGGTCTGAAAGTGATGACTGACAACGGCTGGTTTGCCGCTCGTCCGTCCGGCACCGAAGACGCTTATAAAATCTATTGCGAGAGCTTCCTCGGTGAAGAACACCGCAAGCAGATCGAAAAAGAAGCGGTTGAAATCGTCAGCGAAGTGCTGAAAAACGCGTAAACCGTAGGCCGGATAAGACGCTAGCGTCGCTATCCGGCATGAATTAAAAAGCCGGATAGCTTTGTGCTGATCCGGCTTTTTTTATTCGGCTTAGATTCACGGCATAAACCGATAACCAATCCCGGTTTCGGTCAGAAAATGACGCGGACGCGCCGGGTCCTGTTCCAGCTTCTGGCGCAGGTGTCCCATGTAAATTCGCAGATAGTGACTGTGTTCGACGGCGTTCGGTCCCCAAACCTGATTTAGCAACTGGCGTTGCGTTAGTACCTTTCCGGCATTATTCAGCAGTACCGCTAACAGGCGAAACTCAATCGGCGTCAGATGAATCTCTTCATCACCACGATGTACGAGCCGGGCGGCGATATCTACTTTTACGTTGGAAAAATGCACCACTGGCTCGGGAGACGCGCCGCTGTTGTGGCGGCGCAATGCCACACGTAATCGCGCCTGTAGCTCGCCAATACCAAAGGGTTTACTGAGATAGTCATCGGCGCCGGCATCCAGAGCGGCGATTTTATCGCTTTCTTCGCTGCGGGCTGAGAGCACAATTACCGGTATCGCGCTCCATTGTCGCAGGTCACGAATAAAATCAATGCCGTCACCGTCCGGCAGACCGAGATCGAGAATGATGAGATCGGGTTTTCGCGTGGCGGCTTCCAGCAGACCACGTTGCAGCGTTTCTGCTTCATATACACGCAGACCATCGGCTTCCAGCGCGGTACGCAGAAAGCGACGGATAGCCTGTTCATCTTCAACAATCAGTACGTTCGTCACATATCCTCATGAAAATCTTCAAGTTCAGGGGGGATTTCCTGGGGCAGTGTAACACGGAAACATGCTCCTCCCTGTGTGCGATTGTGGACGGAAATCGTACCGCCGTGCACGTCCACAATGGCCTGACAGATTGCCAGCCCCAGCCCAACGCCCGGTACCGATGACTCTTTGTTTCCCCGGGAAAACTTGTCAAAAACTCGCTGCTCCATACCCGATGGAATGCCGGGGTCATTATCCCAGACGTCCAGTTGCAGGTGCTCGCCATCGACGCAGGCATCAATACCGATTTGCGCCGCTGGACCTGCGTATTTAACGGCATTTTCCAGCAGATTAATTAGCACCCGTTCAAAGAGTGGGCCATCGACGTGGATCAGCGTCAACGGTGCTGGTAGCGATAAATTAATAGGAGCAGAGAGTCCTGGCTCCAGCATCTGCAGGGCGCTGCCGACCACCTCTTCCAGTGTTAACCACTCCTTCTTAAGATTAAAGCCGCCAGACTGAATTCGCGCCATATCCAGCAGGTTATTAACCAGTCGGGTCGTATTAAGGACGTGCTGGCGAATCTCACTGGCCTGGCGCGCGTGCGGCGATCCTTCGCTTGCCAGATCCAACGTTAAGATCTCAGCCTGACCAAACAGCACCGTTAGCGGCGTACGTAAATCGTGGGAAAGGGCGGCGAGCAGCGCGTTGCGAATGCTTTCGCGCTCGCTGGCAAACCGGGCCTGCTCTTCGCTGGCGGTTAGCGTCAGACGCTCCAGCGCACTGGCGACCAGTAAAGTGAAAGTTTCCAGCAGGCGTTGCTGTTCGGGGATCATCAGCTGGCGTAAATTTCCCGGTTCCACAACCAGCAGCCCATGCGTTTTGTCGGCACTTTTTAACGGTAAAATTTGATACGGCACTCCTGGCAACGTGTCAGTACCTGCGCCAGCCGGTTGCCCTTTATCAAAGCTCCATTGGGCAATGGCATCATCCCACGGTGTCATGCCTTGTTGATGGGTGAGAGGGGCCAGCTTACCGTTCTCACCGGGCAGTAAAACCTGGCTGCGGGCCTGGAACGTTGAGGCAATAAACTGTTCGCTGGTGGCAGCGATATCTTGCTGACTCCGTCCGACGGCCAGCGCTTTCGACATCTCATACAAATGGCGCGTACGTTGTTCACGATAACGGGCTACCCGCGCCTGATAACGCACTCCGGCGGTAAGATTACCGATTACCAGCCCTACCGTTAGCATCACGGCGAAGGTGAGCAGGTACTGGACGTCGGAAACGGCCAGCGTGCCACGCGGAGCAATAAAGAAGAGATCGAAGCTGGCGACGTTAATAAAAGTTGCCAGCACCGACGGCCAGCGTCCGTAAAAGAGGGCGATAACCACCACGCCCAATAAATAGATCATCACCAGGTTGGCTGCGTCAAAGGCCATCAACCACTGCATGGCAATCAACGTAATGATGGCGCACAGCGCGACGGCAACCACACAACCCTGAATTTGTACCCGCCATTTATCCTTAAAGGTGCGGTTATCTGCAGTTTGTAGCACAGGGCGCGAAGGTGGCTCATCGAGCGCAACAATCATCAGGTCGAGATCCGGTGCGCGATGGGCCAGTTTGTCAGCAAAAGAATCACTGCGCCACCAGCGTCGTGTAGTCGGACGTCCGAGGACAATTTTTCCCAGATTATGCTCACGGGCGTAGCGGATTACAGCCTTGTCTTCAGCGGGATCGGAAAGGGTGGCGGTTTCTGCACCCAGCTCCTGGGCTAACCGCAGAGCGCTTAAAATTGCGCGGCGCTGTTTTTCGGGCAGTCGGTGCAGCGCTGGCGTTTCGACATACACTGCATGCCAGACGCTGCCGAGGCGCGCTGCCAGACGCGCGGCAGCACGCACCAGCTTTTCGCTGCCGGTATTGTGTCCAATGCACAGTAAAATGGCGTCACGGGTATGCCAGACTTTTTCTTCCCCCGGACGCCCTCGCCAGGCACGCATCTGATCGTCAACCCGATCGGCCGTGCGGCGCAGGGCCAGCTCACGTAGCGCGATCAAGTTCCCTTTGCGAAAGAAATGCTCGATGGCTCTTTCCGCCTGACCGGCGATATAGACCTTGCCTTCGTTCAGGCGTTGGCGCAAATCGTCGGGGGGAAGATCGACCAGCACCACATCGTCGGCGGCATCGAAAAAAGGATCGGGGACGGTTTCGCGAACCTGAATGCCGGTGACGCCGCTGACCACATCATTGAGGCTTTCCAGATGCTGCACGTTGACGGTAGTAAAAACGTCAATACCGGCTTCGAGCAGCTCTTCAATGTCTTGCCAACGCTTAGGGTGGCGTGAGCCAGGCGCATTACTGTGCGCCAGTTCATCCATCAAAATGAGCGCCGGACGGCGGGCCAGCGCCGCGTCGAGATCGAACTCGCTAATATGACGACCATGGCGCGCCTGTCTCTTTAGCGGCAGGATGCTGAGACCGTCCAGCAACGCGGCGGTCTCTTTGCGTCCGTGGGTTTCCACCACCCCAATCAGCACATCTAACCCCTGCGCCCGCAACCGTTGGGCCTCTGCCAGCATGGCCCAGGTTTTACCGACGCCTGCACACGCGCCGAAGAAAATTTTTAGTTTTCCGCGGTGCGGGGCAGCGGTCTGCTCCAGCAGGCGATCGGGGTCGGGGCGTAAGGGTTCGTTATGCATGTCCTTTTTCCCAGTGCTTATCCAGCGCTAAATTAAGTTCTACCAGGTTCACCACCGGCTGGCCGATAAAACTGACCAACGGCTTTTGCGTGTATTGTGCAACCAGGCGCGTGACCTCTTCAACGCTGAGGTTGCGAGCCTGCGCCACGCGGGGGATTTGCCAGGCCACCGCGGCTGGCGTCAGATTGTTATCCAACCCGCTGGCAGAAGCCGTTACCAGCTCTACCGGAACGACAGGATTTGCCTGCGGGTTAGCAGCACGCAGTGCGGCTATCCGGCTTTGCAGCTGTTTATCCAGTTCCGGATTGCTGGCTGCCAGGTTACTGCCGCCTGAAGCCATTGGATTATAGGGCATTTCTGCTGTAGCTGACGGACGTCCCTGAAAATAACCGGCCGCGGTAAAATGTTGCCCAATGAGCGCAGAGCCGCGAACGACTTGATCTTCGCGTAGAAGCGAGCCGTTAGCCTGGTGGGGAAACCACCACTGCCCCAACGCGGTGGTCAACAACGGGTAAGCTCCGCCGGTGATAAGCATCAGGAAAATCAATGTTGATAATGCAGGACGTAATCCACTCATCTGAAACCTCACACCAGACCCAGTAGGGTCAGCAGTAAATCAATTGCTTTGATACCGATAAACGGCACAACCAGACCACCCAGACCATAGATCCACAAATTACGGCGCAGCATTGCGGATGCGGATAACGGTTTGTAGCCCACGCCTTTAAGCGCCAGCGGGATCAGTAAGACGATAACCAGCGCATTAAAGATAACCGCGCTGAGGATCGCCGAGTCCGGCGAATGCAAGCCCATCACGTTAAGCGCATTGAGCTGCGGGTAGGTGGCGGCGAACGCGGCCGGGATAATGGCGAAATACTTCGCCACGTCGTTGGCGATACTGAAGGTGGTCAGCGAACCACGCGTCATCAGCATCTGTTTACCAATGTGCACCACTTCAATCAGCTTGGTGGGGTTAGAGTCGAGATCCACCATATTGCCTGCTTCTTTCGCCGCCTGGGTCCCGGAGTTCATGGCGACCGCCACGTCGGCTTGCGCCAGCGCCGGGGCGTCATTGGTTCCGTCGCCGGTCATCGCCACCAGACGACCTTCCGCCTGATACTGACGAATCAGCGCCAGCTTGGCTTCCGGCGTGGCTTCAGCTAAGAAGTCATCTACCCCGGCTTCTGCCGCAATCGCGGCAGCGGTCAGGCGGTTATCGCCGGTGATCATCACCGTTTTGATGCCCATTTTACGCAGTTGGGCAAAACGTTCTTTGATTCCGCCTTTTACAATATCTTTCAGGGCAATCACGCCCAGCACGCGGGAGCCTTCGGCAACCACCAGCGGCGTAGCGCCAAGGCGTGCGACGTTTTCGACCTTCTGCTCCACGTCGGCAGGGAAGTGGCCGCCGTTGGCTTCAACGTGACGACGAATAGCATCGACCGACCCTTTGCGGATCATGCGGTTGTCGATGTTGATCCCGCTCATTCGGCTTTGGGCGGTAAACGGTACAAAGGTGGCGTGCAGCGATTGCACGTCGCGAATACGCAGATTAAAGCGCTGTTTTGCCAGAATCACGATACTGCGGCCTTCAGGGGTTTCATCGGCCAGTGATGAAAGCTGCGCGGCGTCGGCCAGCGTCTTTTCATCCACCCCCTGGGCGGGCAGAAAATCTGAAGCCTGGCGGTTGCCCAGCGTAATGGTGCCGGTTTTGTCCAGCAGCAGCACGTCCACGTCACCCGCCGCTTCCACTGCACGTCCGCTGGTGGCGATGACGTTCGCGCCCAACATGCGGCTCATCCCGGCGACGCCAATAGCAGAGAGCAACCCACCGATGGTGGTGGGGATCAGACACACCAGCAGGGCAACCAGTACCGTGACGCTAACCGCGCTACCACCCCAGGCGGAAAACGGCCACAGCGTGGCGGTCGCCAGCAGAAAAACGATGGTCAGGGCTATCAACAGGATCGTCAGGGCGATTTCATTCGGCGTTTTACGCCGCTGCGCGCCTTCAACCATGGCGATCATCCGGTCGAGGAACGTTTCACCAGGGTTCACGCTACATTCGATCACCAGCCAGTCGGAGAGGATGCGGGTCCCGCCGGTGACGGAGGCGAAATCACCACCGGATTCACGAATGACCGGCGCGGATTCACCGGTAATGGCGCTTTCATCCACCGATGCGCCACCTTCGATGACCTCGCCGTCACACGGGATAATATCGCCCGCTTCTACTAACACGATATCTCCTTTGCGCAAATCCTCCGCCGGAACGTGATCCATGGCGGCACCGTATTTCGGTTCGCGGAGTTTGCGAGCAAAAGCGGTTTTTTTAACTCCTTTCAGACTGTTAGCCTGAGCCTTACTGCGTCCTTCCGCCAGCGCTTCGGCAAAGTTGGCGAACAGAACGGTAATCCACAGCCACAGACTTATCGCGCCGGTAAACCACGGATTGCCTTGCATATGGCCTGTGGCCATTGCCAGCGTTAACAGGGTTGTCAGCAGACTGCCCAGCCAGACGATAAACATCACCGGATTGCGCCACTGGGTATGTGGGCTTAATTTTTTCACGGCGTCCATCAGCGCCTGTGCGACCAGAGAGGGTTCGAACAGCGCCAGTTGCTTGCGACTCATAGTCATGTGCTCCGCATCACTCAGTGTAATGACAGGTATTCTGCGACCGGGCCAAGTGCCAGGGCAGGAACAAAAGTGAGGGCGCCAACCAGTAACACCGTACCGATTAACAACCCGACAAACAGTGCACCGTGAGTAGGCAGCGTGCCAGGGCTTGCTGGCTGGATCTTTTTACTGACCAGCGATCCGGCAATTGCCATCACGGGAATGATCACGCCGAAGCGGCCTAAGAACATGCACAGGGCCAGCAGACAGTTCCAGAACGGGCTGTTGGCGCTTAATCCGGCGAAGGCGCTACCGTTGTTGTTCGCGGCAGACGATACGGCGTACAACACTTCGCTAAAGCCATGTGGACCAGGATTGAGCATGGCGCTGCGCCCGGCATCGCTCATCATCGCTATCGCCGTACCGAGCAGTACCAGCGCAGGGGTGACCAGAATCGCCAGTGCGGTCATTTTCATTTCACGCACGTCTATTTTCTTACCCAGATATTCCGGCGTGCGACCAATCATCAGGCCCGCGATAAACACCGCCAACAACACGAACAGCAGCATGCCGTACAGGCCCGAACCGACACCACCGAAGACCACTTCGCCAATCTGCATTAGCCACATCGGCACCATCCCACCCAGCGCGGTGAAGGAGTCATGCATCGCATCGACAGCGCCGCAAGATGCCGCTGTCGTCACGACGGAAAAAAGACTCGTAGCCAGCACGCCAAAGCGGCTTTCTTTGCCTTCCATGTTGATATTACTGTCTGCACCGAATGCCATCAGGTGCGGGTTGCCTTGAACTTCGGCCCACATCACCACGGCTACGCAGACCACAAATATCAGCGACATGGCCCACAGCAGGGTCCGCCCCTGGCGACGATCGCCAACCACATCACCAAAGGCAAAACACAGCGCGGTAGGAATTAAGAAAATGGCCAACATCTGTACCAGATTGGTCAACGCGGTAGGGTTTTCAAACGGATGTGATGAGTTAGCGTTAAAGAACCCGCCCCCGTTAGTGCCAAGCATCTTAATCGCTTCCTGTGAGGCGACGGGCCCCATCGGCAGCACCTGTTTCACCCCTTCAAGGGTAGTAATGGGCTGATAGGGCAACACGTTTTGCAGCACACCTTGCTGAATGAAGAACAACGCAATGAGCAATGCAATGGGGAGCAGGATCCACAGCGTAATGCGAACCAGATCGACCCAGGCGTTGCCCAGCGTGTTCATACTCTGGCGAGTAAAGGCACGGGCCAGGGCAAAAATCACCGCAATCCCGGTTGCCGCTGACAGGAAGTTCTGCACGGTCAGCCCGACCATCTGGCTGAAGTAGCTTAAGGTGGTTTCGCCAGCATAGGATTGCCAGTTGGTGTTGGTGACAAAACTTACCGCCGTGTTGAGCGCCAAATCCCACGAAAGCCCAGGTAGCTGTTGCGGATTTAGCGGCAGCAGGTTTTGCGCCATCAGCATTGAAAACAGGACCAGCAACCCCAGCACATTGAGCGCGAGGATCGCCAACAGATACTGCCGCCAGTTCATCTCCTGCTGCGAGATGCCCAGACCGCGCCAGAGCAGATGTTCCACGCCAGCCAGGCCCGGCAGGGACGTATTATTGATCAGCCGAGCCAAGCCAAAACCCAGCGGTCTGGCGATGATAAACAGTACCAGCAAGAAACTGGCAATGAGTAAAAATCCTTGGGCCGCCATCAGAACGCCTCCGCATTAATCAGGGCATACACCAGATAACCTAATAATAAAAAGACCAGCACAATGCCGGTTATCACGCCTGCACTCACGGTGCACCTCCAGTGGCATAAATGTGATAACCAGAGCGTAGAATTTTGCTTGCAAAGATTTCGCAAAAATCAGTTAGAGAGGTGTAAAAAAAGTATAAAAATGGCAAAGACCATTATTTAACTAATGATTAGTATTAATTTAACTTTTATGTAACTTAATTACGGTTTTTAGCTAAACGGAGCATCAATAGATAAAAATAAGTGGTCGGATGAGTAGCAAAATTACACACAAGGCGGTATTATTTTCATCAGTTAACCAAGTTTATTTTTCCGGTGCGATTCACCGAACAGATATATGGGAGAGGATTATGGACTTTTATAAAGAATATCCAGCACACATTGTTTTCTTGCGCCGTACCTTTGCCGTTGTGGCGGGCGTGCTGGCGCTGCCGGTCATGTTGTTCTGGAAAGACCGCGCCCGTTTTTACAGCTATCTGCACCGCGTCTGGTCCAAAACCAGTGATAAACCGGTGTGGATGGAGCAGGCTGAAAAAGCCACCTGCGACTTCTATTAAGTTGTCGTTATTGTTCAAGAAAACCGCTAACAGCAATGTGGCGGTTTTTTTATACGCCGACGTCTACACTTATCTGAGTAACGGATAAGGAGTGGCGATGAGCACGAGAATTCCTGTTGGTATCCGCACCTGTCTGACCACAGAAGCGAGTGAGGCACCTCAGTTCGACGAAAATACATTAATACGTGTTTACGCTTTGCATGAATTGCACCGCCTGCGTCAGCGAAAATTAACGCGGGGCGCATTAATTGACTATCATACTCGCTACAAACTGGTACTACTGGCGCATTCCCAGCCAGAGTATCGGGAGCTTGGCCCCTTCGTTGCCGCAATCCATGAATGGCAAGATCTCGATGCTTTTTTTACCGAGTATCGCCTACGATTGACCCATCTGTTATTAAATCCTGCTACCCGGCGTAACCATACCAATGTATTGATGCACGTACAGGGCTATTTCCGTAATCAGCTCGATCTGCGTCAACGTCAGGAATTGACCTCGATAATCGATAACTATCGACGCGAGGCGCAGCCGCTACTTGCACCCTTAATGCTCCTCAAACACTATATGGCTGAGCACCCGAACACCTGGTTGTCCGGGCAACGTTATTTTGAACTCTGGCCTGCGATTTGGCGTTTACAGGGCAATGATTAATTTTTATCAGGGAGTGTTATGACCACGCATTTGGTCTGGTTTCGGCGTGATTTGCGTCTGCACGACAATCTCGCGCTGGCGGCGGCTTGTCGGGATCGTTCTGCACATGTACTCGCGCTCTATATTTCCACGCCTGAACAGTGGAAGGCGCATGATATGGCCCCACGTCAGGCGGCATTGGTTAATGCGCAGCTGAACGCGTTGCAAACGGCGCTGGCAGAAAAGGGCATCCCGCTTCTGTTTCATGAAGTTGCTGATTTTGCGACCAGTGTGGAAACCGTCAAAAACGTCTGCGTACAGCATGGCGTCAGTCGAATATTTTATAACTATCAATATGAAATAAACGAACGCCAGCGTGATGTTGCCGTCGAAAAGTTATTACCTCAGGTGGTGTGCGAAGGGTTTGACGACAGCGTGATCCTGCCTCCGGGGGCGGTCATGACCGGTAATCACGAGATGTATAAAGTCTTTACGCCGTTTAAAAATGCCTGGCTGAAGCGGATAAAAGACGGGATCCCAGAATGTGTCAGTGCGCCGAAGGTGAGAGAAAGCGGTGCTCTTGACTCTCCATTAACATCCATCTCGTTGAGCTACCCGCAGCAGGATTTTGATACGCAGCAATTTCCGGCAGAAGAAAAATTGGCCATCGCGCAGTTACGCCATTTTTGCCAGCAGGCCGCCGGAGAATATGAACAACTGCGTGACTTTCCGGCGATTGACGGAACCAGTCGATTATCCGCAAGCCTGGCGACAGGAGGACTATCACCGCGCCAGTGCCTGAATCGACTGCTCGTGGAGCAGCCGCAGGCGCTTGAGGATGGGGCAGGTAGCGTTTGGTTGAATGAGCTTATCTGGCGTGAATTTTATCGTCATCTAATGACTTACCATCCGTCGCTGTGTCGGTATCAACCTTTTATTCGCTGGACCGATCGCGTGCAATGGCAGAATAATCCGACGCATTTGCAGGCCTGGAAAACAGGGAATACGGGCTACCCCATTGTGGATGCGGCCATGCGTCAGCTCAACGCTACGGGCTGGATGCATAATCGTTTACGCATGATTACCGCCAGTTTTTTAGTGAAAGATCTGCTGATCGACTGGCGTAAAGGCGAACAATATTTCATGTCGCAACTGATTGATGGTGACCTCGCGGCCAATAACGGCGGCTGGCAGTGGGCAGCCTCAACCGGAACCGACGCCGCACCGTATTTCCGTATCTTTAACCCCACGACGCAGGGCGAAAAATTCGACCGTGACGGTGAGTTTATCCGCCAGTGGGTGCCGGAACTGCGCGACGTGCGGGGTAAAGCCATTCATGAACCGTGGTCGTGGGCTGAAAAAGCGCAGGTAACACTGAGTTATCCTCGCCCGATTGTGGATCATAAACAGGCGAGGCTGGCGACGCTGGCGGCATATGAGGCGGCGCGTAAGGGATAAGCGCGCAGCGGATTTCTGCGTAATACCTTCCAGCAGATCTGCAAAAACATATCCGTCAGCGGGATTTGCTGGGACTGGTAGATCAGCTTGCCACGCTGTTACTTACAGGGTGCGCTAATGACACACAACTACAGGCGATGTTTAATTACATCCTGCAATCCGGCGATGAATCTCGCTTTAATGAATTTATACAAGAGATGGCGCAACGGATCCCCCAACATAAGGAGAAGCTGATGACGATTGCCGAGCGGTTACGCTTAGATGGATTACAGGAAGGGTTGCAGCGAGGCAAACGAGAAGCCGCATTACGTATAGCGCAAACTATGTTGGAGCAGGGAATAGATCGCAACATGGTGCTTCTGGTTACAGGTCTTTCTGAAGAGGAGTTGACTGCCAGCCATGCGTAATTCCTGAAAAAAAGCCCGAATCAGATTACATCATCGGGCCCCTACACTCAGGATTCTACCGCCAGTGAACGGTTTCTGAACTTAAGCGACTGGTACAGCCAAATCATCAGCACCAGCACCACACAGGCCAGCGCGCCCCAGGTAATTTCACTAAAGACATCAATATAGGCATTGATGGAGTAGTTGATAGCGCCCGCAGCATCAAACGAGCCTTGTGAGGTCTGATCGGCGATAACGCCTGCCAGGTAGTTGGCGATGGCACCGGAAAGCAGCATATAAATGCCGGTTAATACGCCGGTAACACCAGGGATCTCAATACGCGTAATTTGTGACATTGCCACCGGATCGATAAACAGTTCGGCAAAGCCCATGACCGCCAACCCAAGTACCATCAGCGGCATCGAAGAGTGGCCGTAAGCAGCGGACCAGCGAGCGCTCAAGGTTAGAATACAGAACCCAGCGCTCATTAAGCCGAGGCCAAGGGCAAATTTACCCCAGATACGTACGGTACGATTGCCACTCACGCTTTCTTTGACTACCCACGCCAGTACGATACCGCACAGCATAACGGCAAAAGCGTTAACCGACTGGAACATCGCGGTAGGGACGGAATACCCCAGAATATCGCGGTTAACGAAGCGGTCGATATACAGGCTGATCGAACTGCCGCCCTGTTGAGCAAAGGCCCAAAACAACAGGCTGAAGAAGGTCAGCGTGACGATAAGCCCCAGATCTTTGCGTTGTTTCTGCGTCTGTGCCTGGCGATAAATCTTCGCCAGAACTGCCAGACCAATAATGGTGGCAACAATCAGTGCGTAAACGGACCACTCTTTCCAGAACAGCACGGTAATCAGCAGCGGTGCGGCAACCAACAAAACTAACAGCCAGGCCCAGTTTGGCAGAATAAAGGTTTTAGCACACAGAACGGCCTTGTTGACGCCGGTGGTGTGGGCGAAATGGCGATTACCACATAAGAATATCACCAGCCCTGCCAGCATGCCGATGGCAGCCAGCGCAAAGCCCATCGCCCAACTGTACTCTTCCTGCACGTATCCGCAGGCAATTGGTGCGATGATCGAACCGATGTTACCGGCGGCGTAGAGCAGAGAGAATCCACCATCGCGACGTGGGTCTTCAGGTTGATATAACTCGCCAAGCAGGCAACTGATATTTGATTTAAACAGACCGTAACCGCAGACAATTATCGCCAGCGACAAATAGAGGAAAGCCGGGGCCATTTCACTGGCACCCAAAACCAGATGCCCCACCGCCATTAAAAATGCGCCGATCATCACCGCCATTCGATTGCCGAGCACTTTATCGGCCAGGTATCCCCCGAGAATAGGGGTGACATAGACCAGCGAGCAGTAGGCGCTGAACAGTTCATATGCGTGATTATCGTCGTACTTAAGCTGGTTAGTGAGATACAGGATCAGCAGCGCACGCATGCCGTAAAAACTGAAGTATTCCCAGATTTGTAGCGCGACAACGTAGTATATCGCCCGTGGTTGAGATGCTTGTTTATTCATTATTTTCTCGAAGTAAATGCCTCGCGACTGGCTGAACGTGCTGCGCGAGTGTGTTTCCTTAAAGTTGTAACTTTGATACAGATCTGATTATTTTTGCAATATGCTATCTGATTGCATAAATATACATGAATTAGATCGCGTAGTGGTAAGCAAATCATGTTCAAAGCGGGTGTGATTGTTTCTTTATGTGTCAGTGAAATGGCTATCGACGAACGCAGGCGGGGACGCTATTTTAACCTAAGCTGTGTTGCTGATTGGGCAGGCAGAAATGATGACTACGAGGACGATGATGAAAAACACCGAACTGGAACAACTGATCAACGACAAACTAAACAGCGCCGCCATTAGCGATTATGCGCCGAATGGTTTGCAGGTTGAGGGCAAAGAGACGGTGCATAAAATCGTGACCGGTGTGACTGCAAGCCAGGCATTGCTGGACGAGGCGGTACGCCAGCAAGCGGATGCGGTTATCGTTCACCACGGTTATTTTTGGAAAGGCGAATCTCCGGTTATTCGCGGCATGAAGCGCAATCGTCTGAAAACGCTGTTAGAAAATGATATCAACCTGTATGGCTGGCACTTGCCGCTGGATGCACACCCGGAATTGGGGAATAACGCGCAGTTGGCCGCGCTGTTAGGAATCACCGTGATGGGTGAAATTGAACCGCTGGTGCCATGGGGCGAACTCTCCATGCCGGTTCCGGGGCTGGAGCTGGCATCGTGGATTGAAGCGCGTTTAGGTCGTAAACCGTTATGGTGCGGTGATACCGGGCCGGAGAAAGTTCAGCGCGTTGCCTGGTGTACCGGGGGGGGGCAAAGTTTTATTGATAGCGCAGCCCGATTTGGTGTCGACGCCTTTATTACCGGTGAAGTCTCTGAGCAAACCATTCACTCAGCCCGCGAGCAGGGGCTGCATTTTTATGCTGCCGGTCACCATGCGACCGAACGCGGCGGCATTCGCGCATTAAGCGAATGGCTGAATGAAAATACCGATCTGGACGTAACCTTTATCGATATTCCTAATCCAGCGTAATAAAAGAGGGATGAAAGTGCAGCGAGCGCGTTGTTATCTGTTAGGTGAAACGGCGGTGGTTCTTGAACTGGAGCCCCCCATCACGCTGGCGACTCAGAAACGCATCTGGCGTCTGGCTCAGCGTTTAGTTGACGCCCCGAATGTGCTTGAAGCTATTCCGGGAATGAACAATATCACGGTTACCCTGCGCGACCCGCAAACACTGGCGCTGGATGCGATTGAACGCCTGCAGCGCTGGTGGGAAGAGAGTGAAGCACTGGAGCCGGATTCACGCTTTATTGAAATACCTGTGACCTATGGTGGTGAGTTTGGCCCTGATCTGGCAGAGGTCGCCCGACACAGTGGATTAAGCGACAAGCAGGTCGTCGAACTTCATGCGTCAGTTGACTATGTGGTGTGGTTTATCGGTTTTCAGCCGGGATTTCCCTATCTCGGGAGCTTACCTGAACAGCTGCATACCCCCAGACGTGCGGAACCGCGTTTGCTTGTTCCGGCAGGTTCTGTCGGTATCGGTGGATCTCAAACGGGGATCTACCCGCTTGCAACACCCGGTGGGTGGCAATTGATTGGGCGTACCTCCGTTTCGTTATTTGATCCAAAACGGGAGGAGCCGATTCTGTTACGGGCTGGCGATACCGTGCGTTTTGTCCCGCAGAAGGAGGGGATATGTTAAACATCATCCGCGCTGGCATGTACACCTCAGTACAGGACGGGGGACGCCATAGTTTTCGTCAATCCGGAATTAGTCACTGCGGCGCGCTGGATAAACCGGCGCTGAACGTGGCTAACCTGCTGGTGGGTAATGATGCGAATGCCGCAGCGCTGGAAATCACGCTGGGGCAACTGGTGGTGGAGTTTGAAGCCGATGGCTGGTTTGCCCTGACCGGTGCCGGATGCGAAGCGCATCTGGATCGAACTCCCGTATGGAGCGGATGGCGGTTACCGGTAAAAGCCGGGCAGCGCCTGACGCTAAAACGCCCGCTTCATGGCATGCGCAGTTATCTGGCGGTAGCGGGCGGTATTGATGTTCCCGAAGTGATGGGCTCGCGTAGTACCGATCTGAAAGTGGGCATTGGTGGGTTTGAAGGGCGTCTGCTGCGTGATGGCGATCGACTGGCGATTGGCGTATCGACCCGGCAATTCAGCGGGCCACAAGGTGTAAAACAACTGATGTGGGGTAATCTCATTCGCGCACTGCCCGGCCCTGAGTATCAGGAGTTTGATGAGGTATCGCAGGCCTCTTTCTGGCGCTCGCCGTGGCAGCTTAGCCCACAAAGTAACCGTATGGGGTATCGTCTTCAGGGGCAGCCGCTGACGCGCACGACCGATCGCGAGTTGCTGTCGCATGGTTTGCTCCCCGGCGTGGTGCAGGTTCCGCATAATGGCCAGCCAATCGTGCTGATGAACGATGCTCAGACGACGGGTGGCTATCCGCGCATCGCCTGTATCATCGAGGCAGATATGCATCATCTGGCGCAGATCCCGCTCGGTCAACCGATTCACTTTGTGCAGTGTTCGCTGGAGGAAGCGCTGAAGGCGCGGTACGACCAGCAGCGTTACCTGGAACAGTTAACATGGCGACTTAACAATGAAAATTGATCTCAACGCGGACCTCGGTGAGGGATGTGCGAACGATGCAGCGCTGCTGCAACTCGTGTCTTCAGCCAATATTGCCTGTGGGTTTCATGCCGGTGATGCGCAAACCATGCTCTCAAGCGTGCGCGAAGCGTTAAAAAATGGCGTGGCGATAGGCGCGCATCCGAGCTTTCCGGATCGGGAAAATTTTGGCCGTAGCGCCATGACACTGCCTGCACAAACGGTGTATGCACAGACGCTGTATCAAATTGGCGCGCTGGCTGCCATCACGCGGGCAGAAGGCGGCGTGATGCGTCATGTCAAACCGCATGGCATGCTCTATAACCAGGCGGCGAAAGATCCTCAATTGGCCGATGCGATTGCTAAAGCGGTTCATGCCTGCGATCCGTCGCTGGTTCTGGTCGGGCTGGCGGGAAGCGAACTGATTCGCGCCGGAGAACACTATGGCTTGATAACGCGTCAGGAGGTTTTTGCCGATCGCGGTTATCAGGCCGATGGCAGCCTGGTACCCCGCAGCCAGCCGGGCGCACTGATTGAGGATGAAGAGCAGGCGCTGGCGCAAACGTTAGAAATGGTGCAATCCGGCAGAGTAAAAAGCCAAAGTGGAACATGGGCAAGCGTGATCGCCCAGACGGTATGCATTCATGGGGATGGCGAGCACGCACTCGCTTTTGCCCGTCGCTTGCGTAGCGCCTTTAATGCATGCAATATTCAAATTAGCGCATAATTTTTTAATATAAAACAATAAGATATTACACAACAACATAAGGGTTTTAATTATGGGAGAGGCTATTTCTCTCTGGCCATTGACGGGCATCGCCGTCATTGTGGTCGGATTTCTTTTACGTTTTAATCCGGTATTGGTGGTTATTATTGCCGGGATCGTCACGGGACTGGCGGCGCATATGCCGATCGCCACCATCCTCGAGAAGCTGGGTGAAGGTTTTCTTAACACCCGCAACCTGCCGTTTATCCTGCTGATCCCGCTGGCGGTTATTGGCCTGCTGGAACGTCACGGACTCAAAGAGCGCGCTCAGGCGTGGATTGCTAAAATCCGCAGCGCCACCAGTGGCCGTCTGCTTATTGTCTATCTGTTCATTCGCGAAGCGACCGCTGCGTTAGGGCTGACCAGTCTGGGCGGGCATCCGCAGATGGTGCGCCCGCTGCTGGCGCCAATGGCGGAAGGGGCCGCCGAGAAAAATCACGGCGAGATACCCGGTGCGGTTCGCTATCGACTGCGCGCAATGTCAGCGGCGACCGATAACGTTGGGCTGTTTTTCGGTGAAGATATCTTTGTTGCCTTCGGCGCGATCATATTCATGCACAACTTTATGCTGGAGTCTGGTGGGATCCAGACTGAACCGTTGCATATCGCCTTGTGGGGGATCCCAACGGCAATTTGTGCTTTCCTGATCCACGGCACGCGTTTGTGGCGTCTGGATAGCTATTTGCAACGAGAGGTGGCGAAAGCGAATGCCGCAGCGAAAGGGGAAGCGAAATGAATTTTCAACAAAGCTATCTCTACTGGCTGGCGGGTGCGGTATTACTGATTGTGGCGCTGATGTCCTGGCAGGACAAAGCGAACCCGCGTCGTTTCACCACAGGCCTGTTTTGGGGCATATACGGCGTACTGTTTCTGCTTGGTGACTGGACATACTCGCTGTTTGGCGATAAACGCGCGGTGCATATTGCCGTCGGCGTTGCGGTGGTCGTGCTGGCCCTGATCGCAGGTTTTGGGGGTGTGAAGCTTGGAAGCTACCATCAACGGACGCAGCAACAGCGCGAAGAAAGCGCCAGCCGCCTGGGCAACCGCCTGTTTTTCCCTGCGTTGGCGATCCCGGTGGTAACGGTTATTGGCGTATTGATGTTCAACCATATTCCTGGCTTACAGGATGCGCTGTTCGGGCCAGGTAATCACGCCACGCTGGTGACGCTCTTTTCAATGACAGCGGGATCGTTGATTGGTCTGGCGATGGCGATAAAAATGACCCATGAGCGGGTGCATCAACCGATTCAGGAGGCGCGCCGTCTGCTGGACTCCATTGGCTGGGCGTTCATTCTGCCGCAGATTCTGGCTACGCTCGGGCTGCTGTTTACAGCGGCGGGTGTGGGTAGCGGCATTTCATACCTAACGCAGGAATATCTGGCGGTGGATAGTCGCTTTATTGCGGTGGCGGTGTACACCATCGGCATGGCATTGCTGACTATGGTCATGGGTAATGCGTTTGCTGCTTTCCCGATCGTGACCGCTGGGATTGGTATTCCGATCCTTGTACTGCAACACGGCGGCAATCCAGCGGTAATGGCGGCGATTGGTATGTTCTCCGGCTATTGCGGGACGCTGATGACGCCGATGGCGGCGAACTTTAATATTGTTCCAGCAGCGCTGCTGGAGCTACCGGACAAAAACGCGGTGATTAAAGCGCAGGTGCCAACCGGCGTACTGCTGCTACTGGTCAACGTGTTCCTGATGTATTTCCTGATGTTCCTGTAAGGAGGAAGGATGAAAACAGTACTCATCACGGGATTTGAACCCTTTGGCGGCGAGTCAGTTAACCCTTCCTGGGAAGTGGTCTCGAGCCTCGACAATGCTATTATCGGCGGATGCCGCGTTATTGCCCGCCAACTACCGTGTGTATTTGGCGAGTCTCTCGCCGTACTCAATGCCGCGATTGACGCGTTGTCGCCATCACTGGTGCTGGCGGTGGGGCAGGCGGGTGGTCGCACGGATATCACCGTGGAACGCGTGGCGATTAACGTTGACGATGCGCGTATTGCGGATAACCAGGGACAACAGCCGGTAGATGTGCCGATTGTGGTCGATGGCCCGGCGGCATGGTTTAGTACGTTGCCGATTAAAGCGATGGTTGTCGCCATGCGCAACGCGGGAATTCCGGCCTCGGTTTCCCAGACTGCGGGTACTTTCGTGTGTAACCACGTGATGTATGGCCTGCTGCATAAACTACGCGACGTACCTGCGGTGAAGGGCGGCTTTATTCATATCCCTTATTTGCCGCAACAGGCTGCACAGCATCCCGGGGCGCCAAGTATGGCGACAGAAACGGTGCGCCGTGCGCTGGAGATTGCGATTGCCACCGCCTTGCAGGTGGAAAGCGATATCGCAGTGACGGGCGGCGCAACACATTAACAAAGGACAGCATTATGCCTGAAGGCCCGGAGATTCGCCGTGCGGCGGATAACCTGGAGGCGGCAGTCAAAGGCAAACCCCTGACGGATGTCTGGTTTGCCTTTGAGCAGTTAAAACCGTATCAATCTCAACTAATTGGGCAACGTGTTACCCAGCTTGAAACGCGGGGGAAAGCATTACTGACCCATTTTTCTAATGGCCTGACGCTGTACAGTCACAATCAGCTCTATGGTGTGTGGCGAGTGGTGGATACCGGCACAATCCCGCAAACTTCGCGGGTACTGCGCGTCAGTCTGCAAACACATGACAAGACAATTCTGCTCTATAGCGCGTCTGACATCGAAATGCTGACGCCAGAACAGCTCGCCACCCACCCGTTCCTGCAACGGGTAGGGCCGGATGTACTGGATTTACGTTTAACGCCCGATGAGGTTAAAGCGCGTCTGTTATCTCCGCGTTTTCGTAATCGCCAGTTTTCTGGTCTGCTACTGGACCAGGCGTTTCTGGCGGGATTAGGTAACTACCTGCGGGTAGAGATCCTTTGGCAGGTTGGGTTGACCGGGCAGCATAAAGCGTCGCAGCTTAGTGATGAGCAACTGGATCAACTGGCACATGCGCTGCTTGATATTCCGCGCCTGTCTTATAATACCCGCGGCCTGGTCGATGAGAATAAACATCACGGCGCGCTGTTTCGCTTCAAGGTCTTTCATCGGGACGGTGAAGCCTGTGAGCGCTGTGGTGGAATCATCGAAAAAACGATGCTCTCTTCGCGCCCCTTTTACTGGTGTCCGGGTTGTCAGCACTAAGCGGGTTGTTTTGGTGCGTGCACCGAAATAAAACGCGCGACTGCGGGGCCAGTTAACAAAATGCTGAACAGTCGCAGGGTTTGCATCGCCATGATGAGCGCCATATCTGCGTGGCTTCCTGCGGCGATCACCGCAACAGAATCCACTCCTCCAGGACTGGTTGCCAGATAGGCAGTGAGAAAGTCGATCTGCATGTAATGCGCCAGTCCCCAGGCCATGGCGGCGCAGATCGCCATCAGTGAAAAAATGGACAACAGGATCTGTGGCAGTGGTCGTAATGCCATCAAAAAGATCTGCTTGTCAAAGCCAAGACCGATTTGCCAGCCAATTGACATGTAGGCTATTGCCAGTAGCCATTCCGGCAGTTCAATCACCATCACTCCGCTTGCATTCAGCATGGCACCCACCAGCATTGGCAATAGCATAACGCCAGAGGGAATACGCAGTAGGCGTCCAGCCGTGCCGGCAACGGCGGCCAGCATCAGAGTGTTGAAAAGATTGCCGCTTAGCGGCGGAAACCAGATGATTTGTTCACTGATCGTTTGGGCCTGGTCGCCCATCACCAGCCGGGTGACCAGCGCAGCCGCGCCGACCACCAGCAGTACGCGCAGATACTGCATAAATGCCACCAGCCGGATGTCGGCTCCATAATCCTGGGCCATTGCGACCATTGCCGCTGCACCGCCTGGCGACGAGCCCCACGCACCGGTATTCCCCGGTAGATTACTGTAGCGAACCAGCAGCCAGCCGATTATCGCGCTGCTGATAAGGGTTGCCAGCAGGATAACAATCACCATCGGCCAGTGGGCTGCAAGGGTTGTAAAGATTGAACCGGTCAGATTTTGGGCAATCATGCAGCCGAGAATCGCCTGTGCGCCAAGAAATGTGCAGCGAGGAGGATGCAGCGAGATGCCGCGCATACTGAAAATGATGCCGACGATCATCGAACCGAGCAGCAAGGGGCCTGGAAGATGGATAAACAGAAAGAGCAGGGAAAGAAGGAGCGATAGCACAAACAACAGGCTCCACTGCAAAACAGGCATCCCATGCTCCTGAGTAAAATGTGAGAAATCTCAGTAAATCATAGAGAAAGCACGATAAGAATAAAATAATGTGGATCAAATAAAAACAGGCCGGACATAGGCATCACTGCTTTATCCGGCCTGGGAGCGTTTATAACTTTAAGCCGGACAAGCGCTAGCGCCATCCGGCAGACAATTAACGCTTAATATCAGACTTAAAATCGCGCTTGTCGTAGCCGGTGTACAGCTGACGCGGACGCGCGATTTTCATGCCGTCGGTGTGCATTTCGTTCCAGTGTGCAATCCAGCCAACGGTACGTGCCATGGCGAAGATCACGGTGAACATGGAGGACGGAATACCCATCGCTTTCAGGATGATGCCGGAGTAGAAGTCTACGTTCGGGTAGAGTTTCTTCTCGATGAAGTACGGGTCATTGAGCGCAATGTGCTCAAGTTCCATCGCCACTTCCAGCAGATCATCTTTGGTACCCAGTTCTTTCAGCACTTCGTGGCAGGTTTCACGCATGACGGTAGCGCGCGGGTCATAGTTTTTATAAACACGGTGACCAAAGCCCATCAGGCGGAAGGAATCATTCTTGTCTTTCGCGCGGCGAACAAATTCCGGAATGTGTTTAACAGAGCTGATTTCTTCCAGCATTTTCAGCGCAGCTTCGTTTGCGCCACCGTGAGCCGGTCCCCACAGGGAAGCAATACCGGCTGCGATGCAGGCAAACGGGTTAGCGCCAGAAGAGCCCGCTGTACGTACGGTAGAGGTTGAGGCGTTCTGTTCGTGGTCAGCGTGCAGGATTAAGATACGGTCCATTGCGCGTTCCAGGATAGGATTCACTTCGTATTTTTCGCACGGCGTAGAGAACATCATGTTCAGGAAGTTACCGGCGTAGGAGAGATCGTTACGTGGGTACACGAACGGCTGCCCGATGGAATATTTGTAGCACATCGCTGCCATGGTTGGCATTTTGGACAGCAGGCGGAAGGCGGCGATTTCACGGTGACGCGCGTTGTTTACATCCAGCGAGTCATGATAGAACGCTGCCAGCGCTCCGGTTACACCGCACATAACGGCCATCGGGTGAGAGTCGCGGCGGAAACCGTGGAACAGACGGGTGATCTGCTCGTGGATCATGGTATGGCGAGTGACTGTGGTTTTGAACTCGTCGTACTCTTCCTGCGTCGGTTTTTCGCCGTACAGCAGGATATAACACACTTCCAGATAGTTGGACTCGGTCGCCAACTGGTCAATCGGGAAGCCGCGATGGAGCAAAACACCTTCGTCACCGTCGATGAAAGTAATTTTGGATTCGCAGGATGCGGTAGAGGTGAAACCTGGGTCAAAAGTAAACATCCCTTTTGAGCCAAGGCTACGAATATCAATAACATCTTGACCGAGCGTACCTTTCAGCACATCCAGTTCAATAGCAGCGTCACCATTTAGAGTGAGCTTTGCTTTAGTATCAGCCATTTACGGTCTCCTTAGCGCCTTATTGCTTAAGACTGCCGGAACTTAAATTTGCCTTCGTGCATCAATAAACCGTTACCAGTTTGTTATTTGGCTCGCCGCTCTGCGAAAGAGGGGATGACCTGGGTACAGAGCTATGGGCGCTTGCAGGTAAAACGGTCTTTTCATGGCGAATAAACTGCAAATCAAGAACTTAGCAATCCGAATTATTTAACCTGTCTATCACTAATAACTGTCCTGAAGGTATTGGTCAATACTTCCACACTGTTACATAACTAAATCTCCGGTGAAAGAGTGACCCCATAACTTTTACGCATTATATGCTTTTTCTGGTGTCGTTTGTAACAACTTTGTTTAATGATTGTCAAATCAGATGATTAAAAATTAAAATAATGTTGTTATCGTGACCTATGTCACTGTTCGGGATAAAACCCGACAAACTATATGTAGGTTAATTGTAATGATTTTGTGAACGTCCTATACTGCCGCCAGGTCTCCGGAATACCCTGCAATCCCGAGCCAACCAGCGTTGTAACGTGTCGTTTTAGCATCTGGAAGCAGTGTTTTATATGACGCGTAGTTATAGTAAGGACGCTGTCTGACCCGCACGCAGACCGGAGGAAGGAAATCCCGTCGTCTTTCAGGCTACAGGTGTCTTCATCTTCTGTACCCGAAGTCTAAAGGGAATAATAAGAACAGCATGTGGGCGTTATTCATGATAAGAAATGTGAAAAAACAAAGACCTGTCAATCTGGATCTGCAAACGATCCGGTTCCCAATCACGGCGATAGCGTCCATTCTCCATCGCGTATCCGGAGTGATTACCTTCGTGGCGGTCGGGATTCTGTTGTGGTTATTGGGTACCAGCCTTTCCTCCCCTGAAGGTTTCCTCACCGCGTCATCCATTATGAATAACTTCTTTGTAGAGTTAATTCTGTGGGGGATCCTGATTGCGCTGGCATATCACGCCGTAATGGGCATTCGCCATCTGTTGATGGATTTTGGCTATATCGAAGAAACCCTCGAAGCAGGGACACGCTCCGCCAAAATTTGTTTCGTTATCATTGTCGTGCTTTCACTTCTCGCAGGAGTCCTCGTATGGTAAGCAACGCCTCCGCATTAGGACGCAACGGCGTACATGACTTCATTCTGGTCCGTGCTACCGCTATCGTTCTGACGTTATACATCATCTATATGGTCGGTTTCTTCGCCACCAGCGGCGAGCTGACGTATGAAGTCTGGACCGGTTTCTTCTCATCGGCATTCACCAAAGTCTTCACCCTGCTGGCACTTTTCTCCATCTTGATTCATGCCTGGATCGGCATGTGGCAGGTGTTGACCGACTACGTTAAACCTCTGGCTGTGCGCCTGATTCTGCAACTGGCTATCGTCGTTGCGCTGGTGGTTTACGTCATTTATGGATTTGTTGTGGTGTGGGGTGTGTAATGAAACTGCCAGTCAGAGAATTTGATGCTGTTGTGATTGGTGCCGGCGGCGCAGGTATGCGCGCGGCGCTGCAAATTTCCCAGAGCGGTCAGACCTGTGCGCTGCTCTCCAAAGTGTTCCCAACCCGTTCCCATACCGTATCCGCGCAGGGTGGCATCACCGTTGCGCTCGGTAATACCCATGAAGATAACTGGGAATGGCACATGTACGACACCGTTAAAGGGTCGGACTACATTGGTGACCAGGACGCTATTGAATATATGTGTAAAACCGGTCCGGAAGCGATTCTGGAGTTGGACCACATGGGGCTGCCGTTCTCTCGCCTCGACAATGGCACAATTTATCAACGTCCGTTTGGCGGCCAGTCGAAGAACTTCGGCGGCGAGCAGGCGGCTCGTACAGCGGCAGCGGCCGACCGTACCGGTCATGCACTATTGCACACGCTGTATCAGCAGAACCTGAAAAACCATACCACCATCTTCTCCGAGTGGTATGCGCTGGACCTGGTGAAAAACGCCGATGGCGCAGTTGTCGGTTGTACCGCGCTGTGTATCGAAACCGGTGAAGTGGTTTACTTCAAAGCCCGTGCGACCGTGCTGGCCACCGGCGGTGCTGGCCGTATTTATCAGTCCACTACTAATGCCCACATCAATACCGGTGACGGTGTTGGTATGGCTATCCGCGCTGGCGTGCCGGTGCAGGATATGGAGATGTGGCAGTTCCACCCAACCGGTATCGCCGGTGCTGGCGTTCTGGTAACAGAAGGCTGCCGTGGTGAAGGTGGCTACCTGCTGAACAAACACGGTGAGCGCTTCATGGAGCGTTATGCCCCGAATGCGAAAGACCTGGCGGGTCGTGACGTGGTGGCGCGTTCCATCATGATCGAAATTCGCGAAGGTCGCGGCTGCGACGGCCCGTGGGGTCCACACGCCAAACTGAAACTCGACCACCTGGGTAAAGAAGTGCTGGAATCCCGTCTGCCGGGCATTCTCGAACTGTCCCGTACCTTTGCTCACGTTGACCCGGTCAAAGAGCCGATTCCGGTTATCCCAACCTGCCACTATATGATGGGCGGTATTCCGACCAAAGTCACTGGCCAGGCGCTGACCGTGAATGAGCAGGGTGAAGATGTGGTGATCCCTGGGCTGTTTGCCGTCGGCGAAATCGCCTGCGTATCGGTTCACGGCGCCAACCGTCTTGGCGGCAACTCGCTGCTGGACCTGGTCGTATTTGGTCGTGCGGTTGGTCTGCACCTGCAGGAATCTATCGCTGAGCAGGGTGACCTGCTGGATGCGACCGAAGATGAAATCGACGCTTCTCTGGCGCGTCTGAACCGCTGGAACGGTAACCGTAACGGTGAAGACCCGGTGGCGATTCGCAAAGCGCTGCAAGAATGTATGCAGCATAACTTCTCGGTATTCCGCGAAGGCGATGCGATGGCGAAAGGTCTGGAAGAGCTGAAAGCGATCCGCGAACGCCTGAAAAATGCCCGTCTGGACGATACCTCCAGCGAGTTCAACACCCAGCGCGTTGAGTGTCTGGAGTTGGATAACCTGATGGAGACCGCGTACGCCACTGCAGTATCTGCAAACTTCCGTACCGAAAGCCGTGGCGCGCATAGCCGCTTCGACTTCCCGGAACGTGATGATGAAAACTGGCTGTGCCATTCCCTGTACCTGCCAGAATCGGAATCCATGACGCGACGTCAAGTCAATATGGAACCGAAGCTGCGCCCGGCATTCCCGCCGAAGATTCGTACTTATTAATGCGGAGACAGGACAATGAAACTCGAGTTTTCAGTTTATCGCTATAACCCGGATGTTGACGACGCTCCGCGCATGCAGGATTACACCCTGGAGGCGGAAGAAGGGCGTGACATGATGCTGCTGGATGCCTTGATGCAGCTGAAAGAAAAAGATCCGTCGCTGTCGTTTCGTCGCTCCTGCCGTGAAGGGGTTTGTGGCTCCGACGGTCTGAATATGAACGGCAAAAATGGATTGGCCTGTATCACACCTATTTCTGCGCTGAATCAGCCGGGCAAGAAAATTGTCATTCGCCCGCTGCCGGGCTTACCGGTTGTGCGCGATTTGGTGGTAGACATGGGGCAATTCTACGCACAGTATGAGAAGATTAAGCCTTACTTGTTGAATAATGGGAAAAATCCGCCAGCTCGTGAGCATTTACAAATGCCAGAGCAGCGTGAGAAGCTCGATGGGCTGTATGAATGTATTTTGTGTGCATGCTGCTCAACGTCCTGCCCATCATTCTGGTGGAACCCGGACAAGTTTATTGGCCCGGCAGGCCTGCTGGCAGCGTATCGCTTCTTAATTGATAGCCGCGATACCGAGACCGACAGCCGCCTGGAAGGTTTAAGTGACGCTTTCAGCGTATTCCGCTGCCATAGCATCATGAACTGCGTCAGCGTATGTCCGAAAGGACTGAACCCGACGCGTGCCATCGGCCATATTAAGTCGATGCTGCTCAAACGTAGTGCGTAAGTTGTTGTAGTGGTTGCCGGATGGCGACGTAGCGTCTTATCCGGCCTACGGGTTATGTACCTTGTAGGCCTGATAAGTGAAGCGCCATCAGGCAATATAAGTGCAGGAAACCTCTAAAAACTGCCACATTATTAGACAGTTTTTAAAGGTTCCTTAGCGGACGCAGAAAACACGACAGTCCGCAACAAGTGAACCCCGGCACGCACATCGGTGTGCGTGGTAGTATCCACGGCGAAGTAAGCATACAAATGCTTAAGGGATCACGATGCAGAACAGCGCTTTGAAAGCCTGGTTGGACTCTTCTTACCTCTCTGGTTCTAACCAGAGCTGGATAGAACAGCTCTATGAAGACTTCTTAACCGACCCTGACTCGGTAGATGCTAACTGGCGTTCGACGTTCCAGCAGTTACCTGGTACCGGAGTCAAACCGGATCAACTCCACTCAAAAACACGTGATTATTTCCGTCGACAGGCGTTGATTACCCCACGTTACTCTTCTTCTATTTCCGACCCTGATGCCAATGTGAAGCAGGTTAAAGTCCTGCAGCTCATTAACGCCTATCGTTTCCGCGGTCATCAGCATGCGAATCTCGATCCGCTGGGACTGTGGCAACAAGAAAATGTGGCCGATCTGGACCCGTCTTTCCACGATCTGACCGATGCGGATTTCCAGGAAAGCTTTAACGTAGGTTCTTTTGCCGGCGGCAAAGACACCATGAAGCTGAGCGACCTGGTTGTCGCGCTGAAACAAACCTACTGCGGCCCAATTGGCGCCGAGTATATGCACATCACCAGCACCGAAGAAAAACGCTGGCTTCAACAGCGTATCGAGTCTGGACGTGCCGCGTTCAGTAGTGAAGAGAAGAAACGCTTCCTCAGCGAACTGACCGCAGCGGAAGGTCTGGAACGCTACCTGGGCGCTAAGTTCCCGGGCGCAAAACGCTTCTCGCTGGAAGGCGGTGATGCGTTAATCCCAATGCTCAAAGAGATGATCCGCCACGCCGGTAACAGCGGTACCCGTGAAGTGGTACTGGGCATGGCGCACCGTGGTCGTCTGAACGTTCTGGTTAACGTACTGGGCAAACGCCCGCAGGAACTGTTCGACGAATTTGCGGGCAAACATAAAGAACACCTCGGCACCGGTGACGTGAAGTACCATATGGGCTTCTCGTCTGATATCGAAACCGAAGGCGGCCTGGTACACCTGGCGCTGGCGTTTAACCCGTCGCACCTGGAAATCGTTAGCCCGGTAGTTATCGGTTCCGTACGTGCACGTCTGGATCGTCTGGACGAGCCGAGCAGCAATAAAGTCCTGCCAATCACCATTCACGGTGATGCGGCAGTTACCGGGCAGGGCGTGGTTCAGGAAACCCTGAACATGTCGAAAGCGCGTGGTTACGAAGTGGGCGGTACCGTTCGCATCGTTATCAACAACCAGGTGGGCTTCACTACGTCTAACCCGCTGGATGCGCGTTCTACACCGTACTGTACCGACATCGGTAAGATGGTTCAGGCGCCGATTTTCCACGTGAACGCGGATGACCCGGAAGCGGTCGCTTTCGTGACCCGCCTGGCGCTGGATTTCCGTAATACCTTTAAACGCGATGTCTTCATCGATCTGGTGTGCTACCGCCGTCACGGCCACAACGAAGCCGACGAGCCGAGCGCAACCCAGCCGCTGATGTATCAGAAAATCAAAAAGCATCCGACCCCGCGCAAAATCTACGCTGATAAGCTGGAAGCGGACAAGGTCGCCACGCTGGAAGATGCGACTGAAATGGTCAATCTGTACCGTGACGCGCTGGATGCTGGCGAATGCGTAGTGAAAGAGTGGCGTCCAATGAACATGCACTCCTTCACCTGGTCGCCTTACCTCAACCACGAGTGGGATGAAAACTACCCGAACAAAGTTGAGATGAAGCGTCTGCAGGAGCTGGCAAAACGCATCAGCACTGTACCTGAAGCGGTTGAAATGCAGTCGCGTGTTGCCAAGATTTACGGCGACCGTCAGGCCATGGCCGCAGGCGAGAAGCTGTTTGACTGGGGTGGTGCAGAGAATCTGGCTTACGCCACGCTGGTTGACGAAGGCATTCCGGTCCGTCTGTCTGGTGAAGACTCCGGTCGCGGAACCTTCTTCCACCGTCACGCGGTAATTCATAACCAGGCCAACGGTTCAACCTACACTCCGCTGCAGCATGTGCATAACGGACAAGGCACCTTCCGCGTATGGGACTCCGTACTGTCTGAAGAAGCCGTGCTGGCGTTCGAGTACGGTTATGCCACAGCAGAACCGCGCACGCTAACCATCTGGGAAGCACAGTTCGGCGACTTCGCCAACGGTGCGCAGGTCGTTATCGACCAGTTCATCTCTTCCGGTGAGCAGAAATGGGGCCGTATGTGCGGTCTGGTTATGCTGCTGCCGCACGGCTATGAAGGTCAGGGTCCGGAGCACTCCTCCGCGCGTCTGGAACGTTATCTGCAACTTTGCGCTGAGCAAAACATGCAGGTTTGCGTCCCGTCTACCCCGGCGCAGGTTTACCACATGCTGCGTCGTCAGGCGCTGCGAGGTATGCGTCGTCCGCTGGTGGTGATGTCACCGAAGTCGCTGCTGCGTCATCCGCTGGCGGTGTCTACGCTGGACGAACTGGCAAATGGTACTTTCCTGCCAGCCATTGGCGAAGTAGATGAACTTGATCCTAAAGGCGTGAAGCGTGTCGTGATGTGTTCTGGTAAGGTTTATTACGACCTGCTGGAGCAACGCCGCAAGAACGACCAAAAAGATGTCGCCATTGTGCGCATCGAACAGCTCTATCCGTTCCCGCATAAAGCGGTGCAGGAAGCGCTGAAACCATTTGCTCACGTACATGATTTTGTCTGGTGCCAGGAAGAGCCGCTCAACCAGGGCGCATGGTACTGCAGCCAGCATCATTTCCGTGAAGTAATTCCATTTGGGTCAGCTCTGCGTTATGCAGGTCGCCCGGCCTCTGCCTCTCCGGCAGTAGGGTATATGTCCGTTCACCAGAAGCAGCAACAAGATCTGGTAAATGACGCGCTGAACGTCGATTAAATAAAGGATAAATAATGAGTAGCGTAGATATTCTTGTTCCCGACCTGCCTGAATCCGTAGCGGATGCAACGGTTGCAACCTGGCACAAAAAACCGGGCGATGCAGTACGTCGTGATGAAGTACTGGTAGAAATCGAAACTGACAAAGTGGTACTGGAAGTACCGGCATCAGCGGACGGTATTCTTGATGCGGTTCTGGAAGATGAAGGGACAACCGTCACTTCTCGCCAGATCCTCGGTCGCCTGCGTGAAGGCAATAGCACCGGTAAAGAAACCAGTGCTAAGTCTGAAGAGAAAGATTCTACTCCGGCACAGCGCCAGCAGGCGTCTCTTGCTGAGCAGAACAACGATGCCCTGAGCCCGGCGATCCGTCGCCTGCTGGGTGAGCATAACCTCGAAGCCAGCGCTATCAACGGCACCGGTGTCGGCGGTCGTATCACCCGTGAAGATGTTGAAAAACATCTGGCGAAAGCTCCGGCTGCGAAAGCCGAAGCAAAAGCCCCGGCTGCAGCACCTGCACCGCAGGCTCAACTGGGCGCGCGTGGCGAAAAACGTGTTCCGATGACTCGTCTGCGCAAACGCGTAGCAGAGCGTCTGCTGGAAGCGAAAAATTCTACCGCCATGCTGACCACGTTCAACGAAGTCAACATGAAGCCAATCATGGACCTGCGTAAGCAATACGGTGATGCGTTCGAGAAACGCCACGGTATCCGTCTGGGCTTTATGTCTTTCTACGTGAAAGCGGTTGTTGAAGCGCTGAAACGCTATCCGGAAGTGAACGCGTCCATCGACGGCGATGACGTGGTTTACCACAACTACTTTGATGTCAGCATGGCGGTCTCCACGCCGCGTGGCCTGGTCACGCCGGTCCTGCGTGATGTGGATCTGCTGGGTATGGCTGACATTGAGAAGAATATTAAAGAACTGGCAGTTAAAGGTCGCGACGGCAAGTTGACGGTCGAAGATCTGACGGGTGGTAACTTCACCATCACTAACGGTGGTGTGTTCGGTTCCCTGATGTCTACGCCGATCATCAACCCACCGCAGAGCGCCATCCTGGGTATGCATGCCATCAAAGATCGTCCGATGGCGGTAGACGGCAAGGTTGAAATCCTGCCGATGATGTATCTGGCGCTGTCTTATGACCACCGTCTGATCGATGGTCGCGAGTCAGTAGGCTTCCTGGTAACCATTAAAGAGTTGCTGGAAGATCCAACGCGTCTGCTGCTGGACGTGTAGTTAATAAGAGTATCACCTGCCCCGTAGGTCTGGACGCTTATCAGACCTACGGGTAAAAGATAACGATTACCTGAAGGATGGACAGAACACATGAACTTACATGAATATCAGGCAAAACAACTTTTTGCCCGCTATGGCTTACCGGCACCGGTGGGTTATGCCTGTACTACCCCGCGTGAAGCCGAAGAAGCTGCATCTAAAATCGGTGCTGGCCCGTGGGTAGTGAAATGTCAGGTTCACGCTGGTGGCCGTGGTAAAGCGGGCGGTGTGAAGGTGGTAAACAGCAAAGAAGACATTCGCGCTTTTGCTGAACACTGGCTGGGTAAACGTCTGGTCACTTACCAGACAGACACTCATGGCCAACCGGTAAATCAGATTCTGGTTGAAGCCGCGACCGACATTGGTAAAGAACTTTATCTCGGCGCAGTTGTTGACCGTAGCTCCCGTCGCGTGGTCTTCATGGCCTCTACCGAAGGCGGCGTGGAAATCGAAAAAGTGGCGGAAGAAACCCCGCATCTGATCCACAAAGTGGCGCTCGATCCGCTGGCAGGCCCGATGCCTTACCAGGGGCGTGAGCTGGCGTTCAAACTGGGTCTGGAAGGTAAACAGGTTCAGCAGTTCACCAAGATCTTCATGGGTCTGGCGACTATCTTCCTGGAGCGCGATCTGGCGCTGATCGAAATCAACCCGCTGGTTGTGACCAAGCAGGGTGACCTGATCTGCCTCGACGGCAAACTGGGCGCTGACGGCAACGCACTGTTCCGCCAGGCTGACCTGCGCGAAATGCGCGACCAGTCTCAGGAAGATCCGCGTGAAGCGCAGGCTGCACAGTGGGAACTGAACTACGTTGCGCTGGACGGCAACATCGGTTGTATGGTTAACGGTGCGGGCCTGGCAATGGGCACCATGGACATCGTTAAGCTGCACGGCGGCGAACCGGCTAACTTCCTCGACGTTGGCGGCGGTGCGACCAAAGAGCGTGTAACCGAAGCGTTCAAAATTATCCTCTCTGATGACAATGTTAAAGCCGTACTGGTTAACATCTTCGGCGGTATCGTACGTTGCGACCTGATCGCTGACGGTATCATCGGCGCGGTAGCAGAAGTAGGCGTAAACGTTCCGGTCGTGGTACGTCTGGAAGGTAACAACGCTGAACCCGGCGCGAAAAAACTGGCTGATAGCGGCCTGAATATTATTGCAGCGAAAAGTCTGACGGATGCAGCTCAGCAGGTTGTTGCCGCAGTGGAGGGGAAATAATGTCAGTTTTAATTAATAAAGATACCAAGGTTATCTGCCAGGGCTTCACCGGTAGCCAGGGGACATTCCACTCTGAACAAGCGATCGCTTACGGTACGCAAATGGTCGGTGGCGTTACGCCGGGCAAAGGCGGCACCACGCATCTGGGTCTGCCAGTGTTCAACACCGTACGTGAAGCGGTAGAAGCGACCGGCGCAACCGCCACCGTTATCTACGTTCCGGCCCCGTTCTGCAAAGACTCCATTCTGGAAGCAATCGATGCAGGCATCAAACTGATTATCACCATCACCGAAGGTATCCCAACGCTGGATATGCTGACCGTGAAAGTGAAGCTGGATGAAGCTGGCGTACGCATGATCGGCCCGAACTGCCCAGGCGTTATCACTCCGGGTGAATGTAAAATCGGTATCATGCCGGGCCACATTCACAAGCCGGGTAAAGTGGGTATCGTTTCCCGTTCAGGTACCCTGACCTATGAAGCGGTTAAGCAGACTACCGACTATGGTTTCGGCCAGTCTACCTGTGTAGGCATCGGTGGTGACCCGATCCCAGGCTCTAACTTCATCGACATCCTGAAGCTGTTCCAGGAAGATCCGCAGACTGAAGCGATCGTCATGATCGGTGAGATCGGCGGTAGCGCGGAAGAAGAAGCAGCTGCTTACATCAAAGATCATGTAACCAAGCCGGTTGTAGGTTACATCGCGGGTGTGACTGCGCCGAAAGGTAAGCGTATGGGTCACGCGGGTGCGATCATCGCGGGTGGTAAAGGTACAGCGGATGAGAAATTCGCTGCGCTGGAAGCTGCAGGCGTGAAAACTGTTCGTAGCCTGGCCGATATCGGCGAAGCGCTGAAAACCGTTATTAAGTAAGAAATAAAAAAACAGCCCTGACTCTCTGCATAGTCAAGGGCTGGTCCCGTTTCGACATGGTTGGCCATCTGATGATGGCCTTTTTTATGTCTGCAATTCATCTTTTGTCTGTGCGTTATTTTTATAACCTGCTTAAAGCTATACGATTTTTCTTCTGTAGGTAATAACCATCATGGCATTCAATATTTATCTTGCAATTTGATCATAATCATCTGCATAAATGAGATTATTTTTTGCGGTGAGCATCATTCTTTCTCCTGATGAAATTCTGCATATTACCGGCTTTAATTTCATTAATGCCGGAGGATACCGTGTCGTTGAAAATCCAGGATGATTACCTACAACGTTTTTTCTCGATAGCAAAAGTATTCTCCAGTGCGACTGGATTAGCCACTGTTGTGGTTGATGTTAGCGGAAAAACTCTCTCGGATTGCCATAACTTTAATTCGTTCTGCACATTAATGCGGGCGGATGAACGCTATTGTGTGAGTTGCCAAAAGTGCGACAAGTATTGTGCTTTTGAAGGATTAAAACACCTTAAACCCAGAATACTCAGCTGTCACGCAGGGCTAAGTCTGTTTTCTATGCCATTAATTCGTGAGGGGCATCTGTACGGTTTTATGCTCTGTGGGCAGGTGCGGGTAAAATATCAGGAATATAAAACTATCGTTATTGATAATGAATGCTCATGGATGGATGAACCAAAAATAAAAGCTGAATGGAGTCAGGTAGCGGTAGTAGATAATAATGCGCTGGTGGCATCAGCTAATTTATTAAGTTTTATTGTTGATAATTTCGAGACAGAACAGCAGCAATCGGATGAGTTTGTTATTCCGCCGACCAGTTACACGCGTCATTATTTTACAGAACCTTCCCGACACGAAAAAAAGCTTCTGGCAGCGTTGCGTTATATTGATGAGAATTTATATAGTGAATTATCTCTGGAATCCGTAGCGGCTCATGTCTGCTTAAGCGCAAACTATTTCAGCCGTTTTTTTAAGAAACGGCAGGGCGTTAACTTTAAAACCTGGGTGAATCAGAAAAAAATGCAAAAAGCGGGGGAGTTATTGCACGATCCCATTCATTCAATAGACAGCATTGCCCGGAAACTCCAATACGCACAAACCAGTTACTTTTGCCGCGTTTTCCGGGCGGCGCATCAAACGTCGCCCCAGTCTTTTCGTCATGCCAGACTGTCGCAGTAAAGGTTTTCTGGCAGCGTGATGGCTTCAGGGATAAAAGAGAGCCGATCGCTCAGGGTTACCACATCACCAATCACTATCAGCGCAGGGGGGAGGATGTTAGCTTCCTGCGCCTTGCTCAGTAGTGAACCGAGCGTACAGGTCAGTCGGCGTTGGTTATCCCGGGTGGCGGACATAATTAGAGCTGCAGGTGTATCTGCCGATTTTCCACCCATCAATAATTCCTCACAGATAAACGCCAGATTGGCGATACCCATGACGATAACCAGCGTACCATTCAGTTTGGCCAGCTGACGCCAGTCCTGCTGTTGGTTGCCCTCCCGCGTATGACCGGTTACCACGTGAAATCCCGAGGCGAAATCGCGGTGTGTTACCGGAATCCCGGCATAGGTCAGGCCACCAATAGTTGAGCTGATACCCGGCACCACTTCAAACGGGATTCCCGTCTCGACGAGATCCTCAACTTCTTCAGCCCCACGTCCAAAAACATACGGATCGCCGCCTTTCAGACGCACAATATTATTGTGCGTTTGGGCATACTGGACAAGCAGTGCATTGATTTCATCCTGCGGTACACAATGGAAGCCTGGGTTTTTGCCGACATTGATAAGCAGACAATCAGGTAATGCCCATTCCAAAATTTTAGGATTGACCAGCCGATCGTAAATAATGACATCAGCCTGTTTAATGCACATCATTGCTTTGAGGGTAAGTAATGAAATATCACCGGGACCTGCCCCAACGAGCCAGACCTTTCCGAAAGTTTTCACATTGTGTCCTTTATCACATCATTCAAAAAAAGGCAGAAACTACATCAAGGAATGATAAAAAGCAGTCGTTTGCCCGTAAGTTATAACGTGAAATTATCCAAAATTATCGCACTGATAATATTGATTAATCTCGCAAAGTTTTTTCTGCAATAAACAAGATAACTTGAAAAATTATTAAGAACTTATTGGCACTATTTGCTTGGGTTTAACCTTATTTAAATTGTGTTTATTGTTGCCCTTGAGTATTATCGGTTAATATTTATCCGCCATCAGTGTGAGCAAATCATGGATTGGATCAATGACATTAATGGATGAAATAAAATATAACTCTCGGTGCTTATCTGGGTATCTTGAATTATTTTTTATAAATTAAACTATTTTTGCACGCTGCATATGGAAGAGGTTATGAGAGGAAAAATACCTAAGACGGAGTTGCTGGTAACTTTTGAAGTTGTTGCGCGTCACGAAAGTTATACCCGGGCAGCTGAAGAGCTGGCTTTAACACAAAGTGCTGTTTTCCGCCAGGTAAATGCACTGGAGGATTTTCTCAATACCGCGCTATTTAATCATGCCAAAAAACGCATTTTTTTAAATGCGGCTGGCAAACACTATTTAAGTATCGTTAAAGAAACGTTAAATAAACTTGAACGAGATACGACGACGATAATGACCTGGCAGCCAACGGTACAGGTTATTGAGCTGGCGGTGAATCCGACGTTCAGCACGCACTGGCTGATCCCAAACCTGCGTGAATTTAACAAACTTAATCCTGATATTATCGTGAACATTCATTCCCTGGCGAATATTGGTGATTTTCTCAATCGAGAGTATGACGCGGCAATTATGCGTGAAGACTTTTATTCGCCATGGTCAGGGGTTGAGTACCTGTTTGAAGAGGAAATTCTGCCGGTATGCAGCCGCTGTTTGCTGGCCGAACCGGAACGAAAACTGGCGGTGAACGAATTACTAAATGAATTTCCGCTCTTGCACCAAAGTACGCGCATCAAAGGGTGGCAGGAGTGGTTTGCGCTGTCAGAAGTCAGCAGTCCGCTGGTGAATAAAGGTCCGAGATTTGATTTGTTATCGATGCTGATCGCGGCGGTCCGTTCTAATCTGGGCGTTGCGCTGCTCCCGCGTTTTGCCATTCAGCACGATCTGGACAGTGGTGATATGGTCATTCCTTGCGATGTTCCAATGCGTACCGGGAATCGATTTATTATGACGTGGCGTGAAGAGAAATCGGAATCCGAGCATTTACAGATTTTCCGTAACTGGTTGCTCAGTAAGTCCGTGGTATCGGCTGCCTGAGGGTGGCTTGCGTCTTATCAGGCCTACAACGATGGGTAGGCCGGATAAGACGCGTTAGCATCGTTATCCGGCAAAAGAACGGCTACCAATCTATCCCAACCTGTGCCTGAATACCGCGGTCAAACGCGTGTTTGACCGGGCGAATTTCACTGACTGTATCGGCCAGTTCCAGTAACAGCGTATGGCATCCGCGCCCTGTGACGATAACGCTCTGACCGGCAGGGCGATTTTCGATGGCGCTGATAACCTCTTGCGTATCCAGATAGTGGTAAGCCAGCATGTAGGTGAGTTCATCCAGCACCACTAGATCGTAATGCGCATCAGCCAGCATGCGCTTACTCTCCTGCCACACAACCGTTGCCGCCTCGATATCTGCTTGCCGATTTTGGGTTTCCCAGGTAAATCCGGTGCCCATAATATGGAACTCGACGCCGAGCGGTTGCAGTGTGTTGTACTCGCCATTATCCCACTGACCTTTAATAAACTGCGCGATGCCAACGGTTTTTCCGTGACCCACTGCGCGCGTTGCCGTGCCAAAGGCTGCGGTGGATTTTCCTTTTCCGTTGCCGGTGAAGACAATCAGGATCCCTTTCTTCTCCGTTGCAGCCGCTACGCGGGTATCAACCTGCTCTTTCAGCTTCTGCTGACGCTGACGGTGTCTGTCGTTATTGGCGCGCGCTTCCATGGAAACTCCTTAATGCCCTGCCGGACAAGTTGCGCAGCGATGCTGCTGCTCGAACTGGCTAAAGAAGTTATTGCCTTTGTCATCCACTAATACGAAGGCCGGCATATTTTTAACTTCCATCATCCATACGGCTTCCATTCCCAGTTCGGGATATTCAAGGCACTGCAGGCTTTTCACGTACTGCTGCGCCAGCAGGGCTGCGGCACCGCCAATGCTGCCGAGGCTAAATCCACCGTGTTTGTGACAGGCATCAGTGACCTGCTGGCTGCGGTTACCCTTGGTGAGCATAATGAGGCTGCCGCCTTGTGCCTGGAAAGCATCGACATACCCATCCATGCGCCCGCCGGTGGTGGGCCCCATCGAGCCACAGGCCTGATTTTCCGGGGTTTTGGCGGGACCAGCGTAGTAAACGATATGCTTTTTCATGTATTCCGGCATAGGTTCGCCGTTATCCAGTCGCGCTTTGATGTTCGCGTGGGCGATATCGCGAGCGACAACAATCGGGCCGCTTAACGACAGGCGTGTACCAATGGGCAGAGCGGAAAGGTCATGCAGGATGTCACGCAGCGGACGGTTCAGATCCAGTTGTACGGTCTGAGCGCCGTTTTCTACCCGGTGAGAATCGGGGATAAATTTGCCCGGATTATGCTCGAGTTTTTCCAGCCAGATACCGTGTTTATTAATTTTGGCCTTAATGTTGCGGTCGGCAGAGCAGGAGAGGGCCATCGCGATTGGGCAGGAGCCGCCGTGGCGCGGTAAGCGAATTACGCGGATATCGTGGGCAAAGTATTTGCCGCCAAACTGCGCCCCGATGCCAAACTCGCGGCTGGCATTGAGCAACTCGGCTTCCAGCGCCGTATCACGGAACGCCTGGCCCAGCTCGTTCCCGCTGGTGGGTAGATTATCGTAATATTTGGTTGAAGCCAGTTTGGCGACTTTCAGCGCCTGGTCGGCGGATAAGCCCCCAACCACAAAAGCGATGTGATATGGCGGGCAAGCGGCTGTACCCAGTGATTTCATTTTTTCGATCAGGAACGCAGTGAGTTTTTCCGGCTGTAGAATGGATTTGGTTTCCTGGTACAGTGCCGCTTTGTTAGCTGAGCCGCCACCTTTATTGACGAACAGGAAACGGTATTCGTTACCTGGGGTGGCGCTAATATCGATTTGTGCGGGCAGGTTGGTCTGGGTATTGACCTCGGTATACATATCCAGCGGTGCATTTTGCGAGTAACGCAGGTTGTTTTCGGTAAAGGTGGAATACACGCCTTTGCTTAATGCTTCTGCGTCATCGCCGCCGGTCCAGACATGTTGTCCTTTGCTGGCCACAATGGTTGCCGTCCCGGTATCCTGGCAGTTGGGCAGTACGCCTTTAGCTGAAACCTCTGCATTGCGCAGCAGCTGCAATGCGACGTACTTATCGTTACTACTGGCCTGTGGGTCGTGCAAAATGCTGGCAATCTGTTTTAAATGTCCGGCGCGCAGGAAAAATGAAGCCTCATAAAACGCCTGCTGTGCTAACAAGGTTAACGCTTCCGGTGCAACCTTGATCACTTCCTCTCCGTCTAACTCCGTTACCGTAACGTGCTGGTTACTCAGTAATTCATACTCGGTACTATCTTTACTCTGAACAAAGAGTTCCTGCCAGACAAATGGTTTAGACATAGTACTTCTCACCTTTTCATTTTGCCGGATGACGGCGTAAATAAATGCGCTAATCGTAGGCCGGATAAGCGAAGCGCCATCCGGCGTAAAGTTATTTGGCTAAAAAGACATTGGCTTTTGTCGCTTCGGCGACATATTCGATAGTTTGCTGGGCTCGAACGCTATTACCGGCTGCATCCAGCGGCGGAGAATAGACTGCAATCGCATATTCGCCAGGGACAACGGCAACCATGCCGCCGCCGACGCCGCTTTTCGCCGGGATGCCAACGGTGTACAGCCATTTACCGCTACCGTCGTAAAGCCCGGCGATTGCCATTTCTGCCAGCACCTGCGGAACATATTTCTCGTTAAGCAACTGTTTACCGTTGAACGGAGATTTGCCTTTGTTCGCGAGTACGGCACCCATTTTGGCCAGTTGCTCAACGGTGATATCCACCGAGCACTGGCGGGTATAAATTTCGACGGCTTCGTCAGTGTTGCCATAGAAGCTGTTATAGGATTCCATCAGCTTGGCCAGCGCCTGATTGTGCTGGTTGGTTTCCATTTCAGATTTGAAAACCGGTTCGTTCACGGTGAGTGTGGCATCGGCCCAGACGTTCAGGTTGTCGAGGATTTTGTTCCAGCGGTCGGTTTTGTCTTTGGCTTCAATCAGGCTAACGGTGCTCATGGCCCCGGCGTTTACCAGCGGGTTTTCAGGCGCGCCTTTGGTCAGTTCAACCGCTAAACCTGAGTTGAACGGCATACCGGTGGCATTGGCGCCAAGTTTATCCAGCACTACCTGAGAACCGTGCTGCTCCATGGCGAGCGCCATGGTGAACACTTTACTCAGGGATTCCATTGGGAAAGGTTTGTTAACATCGCCAACCTGGTAGATCTTGCCGTCCACCGTCGCAATGGTGATGGCAAAATTTTTCGGGCTATAGGTCGCCAGAGCAGGGATGTAGTCGGCGACTTTTCCATCGTTGTTACTTTTGTACTTCTGATGAGCCTGTTCTATCAGCTTGGCGTAGTCGGGCGTGGTTTGCGCGAATGTGGTTGCGCTAAACAAGACGCTGAAAGAAAAGAGACTCACGCCGAGAATTGTTTTATTCATTATGCATTCCTGTTGGTGTTGTTGGGAAAACTATCCTGTAGGCCGGATAAGGCGTTCACGCCGCCATCCGGCGTTAACACGGTATAATTGCCGGATGGCAACGCTGACGCGTTTTATCCGGCCTACGATTAGTTGTTCTTCTACTGTCAGGACAAAGCGACTTCCGTTTCGGTAACTGGACGTTCTTGTTCCGGGGTCTTCACCAGCGCAGTTCCACGGCAACCCTGGCCGTAGTGTTCGCCTTCCCAACGGCCCACGATGGCAGCACCCATTGCGTTACTCATAACGTTGGTGGCAGAACGACCCATATCGAGGAACGGATCGACACCCATCAGCAGAATCAGACCAGCTTCTGGAATGTTGAACTGGTTCAGGGTTGCAGCGATAACCACCATGGATGCGCGCGGTACGCCTGCCATTCCTTTCGAGGTCAGCATCAGGATCAACAGCATGGTGATTTGCTCGCCCATGCTCAGTTCGATGTTGCACGCCTGGGCAATAAAGACGGTGGCAAATGAGCAATAAGCCATGGAACCGACCAGGTTAAAGGAATAACCGATAGGCAGAACGAAGCTGGCGATTTTTGAAGAAACACCGAATTTTTCCAGCTTGTCCAGCGTACCCGGGAAGGCGGCTTCAGAGCTTGAAGTGGTAAAGGCCAGCAGAGCGGGTTCGAGGATTGATTTAGTTAACCGTGCGATGCAAGGCCCGACGATCATAGTAGACAGGCCAATCAGGATTGCCCACAGCATACCCAACGTCAGGTAGAACTCACCCATGAAGATCCCGGCGCTAACCATCACACCCAGACCACGTTCGGCAATCAGACCTGAAATAGCGGCAAAAACGGTCAGTGGTGCAAACAGCATGACGTAACCCGTCAGCTTCAGCATGACGTGCACCAGTGAATCCAGCACTTTCACGATAGGATCGGCTTTTTCACCAATCGCAGCGAGGCTGCAACCGAGGAAGATTGAGAACACGACGATCTGCAGAATTTCGTTACGCGCCATCGCATCGACAATACTGGTCGGTACCGCGTGTGAGATGAATACTTTCAGCGTGAATGGCTCTGACTTAACGGCGGCAACGGCTCCGACGTCATGTGGCACAAAGTTGATACCTGCGCCTGGCTGGAAGATATTAACGATAACCAGACCCAGTGCAATTGACACCAGAGAGGCGCAAATAAACAGGAAGAAGGTTTTCGAAAATATACGTCCCAGCGTTTTGGCATCGCCCATTTTGGCAATACCCACAACCAGAGTTGAAATAACCAATGGAGCAATAATCATTTTCACCATACGTAAGAATATAGTGGTGAAAATGGAAATATCTGCTGCATAAGATTTTGCTGTTTCAGCCGCGGCCATATTATTTATGGCCACCCCGGCAATCATGCCGAGTATCAGGCCTAATATGATCATCTTCGTTAAACTAATTTTCTTCATGTGTACTCCATCGGATAAAGGCTGGTAATTGGAATTGTGTAGGGTGGCGTGCGCCTGAACCTGGACAGCAGCTCAGACGCACGCCTGTTGTGACCAACCGCATGAATAATTCGAAGCACTGTGATACAGCTGAATTCTGTGCTCCAATGGTTGTTATTGTGTTTTTTTGTTACAAGTCAAACTCAATACTTAATAATGGAGCGTGTTGCTGCGCACCATAAACATCATTGTCACCGACATTGCCGGAAATAATATCCCGTGGCATGACGATTTTTACGGCATTCGCTGGATCGAACCAGACGATATTGTGAATAAACTCAGGCTCAACATTATATAAACCGGCAATAAGCTGCGGCGTTAATTGCTCGCAGGCTTTTACCCGCTGATAGTCTTCCCTTGTTTTAAATAAAATATCTAAAACTAGTTCGTACGGTCCGGCGTTTTTGGAACGAATTACTTGCGCCAGTGAACAAATTGAGTGTTTCATGCCTGAACTCCTTCTGGCGTCACCTGTTCAATGTGGAAATCAAAACGCAGCGCATCGCTCGCTTCAATCAGGTGATAGATCGAGAACTCATACACCGGTCCACTCTGAATATCAGATGGCGAGAACGGGAAGGCGAGGTTGCCCGCAGTCGCAATGCGATTTTCATAGCCGTAGTGCAGCAGGGTAGAGCGCACCAGAGAGCAAACGCTGTTGGCGATATCCTGCGTTGGCGCGACGACATCCAGTAAAATTCCCAGCTCATGGCCCGCAGTTTTCATCGGCTCATGGTTGCCCATCACACCGTTCTTACCGTACAGGTGGAACGTCATGCGGATACTGTCGTCATTCAGCGAGAGGTTACGTGCCACGCTTGCCTGTACCTCTTCAAGAATCGTGTCAATCCCGGCAATCATAATCGGGTCACGTGTTCCGGCGATGGTCAGGCAACGGAAGCCAACCTGGCGTGCACCTTCCAGTTTCAACGCATACGGTGTTTCTTCATGGCGTGAACCGCTGACATACACTTCGCCCTCGTTAACCTGGGTGAAAGTGCATGCCTTCAGGTTCAGCACACCGCCTGGCCCTGGCAGGAAGTATGGATCTGACTTTTCGTACAGGGTGTGTGCTGCTGCGGAAGTCTCGGTGAACTTACGCTTGGGATTGAACGCCTTCAGCGTAAAGCCGTTATCGTCAATGATTCCCATCGCACAATCTGAGCCGGAACCAGGGGTGGCGGCAATGGCTGCACACTCAAGGATCTTACCGCAATGAAGCGCCAGACCTTCATCAAAGCCCTGCATAATCGGCAGCGCGGCGAAGCAGGCCGGATCGTAGGCACGTCCGCCCAGGACCACCTGCGCACCGGCTTTCAGCGCACGCTGGAAAGGCGCGATGCCCATTTGTGCGACAATGTAGGTGCTCTCTTCAATGGCCTCGTGAGTCAGTTCCGGCACAAAATCGAGCGCGGTGATTTTGCCGTTATCCAGCGCCTGATGAACGATTTCTTTGTCGACATCAGACGGAATTAGCGCCATTGAGAAAGACAGTTTTTCTTCCTGCGCGATCTCATGGATTATCTGGCGACACCACTCCAGATGCGGAGCTGCGCCAGAACCACCAGCTGTGCCGATTACTACCGGGATGTTGTTCTTAACGCCTGCCACAATCATATAGCGCAGATCGCGTTTCACACCGGCCCTGTCAGTAAAGGGTTTACCTGCCCCCAGGTAGTGGGGGCCAGGATCGGAGGAACCTGCGTCAACAGCAATAAGATCCGGTGACTCTTCCATGGCTTTACGAAAACTTTCTTCCGGGAAGCCATAACCCAGGATAGCCGTAGGCGATAAGATCTTAAATGTGCGTGCCATCTCTTAATCCTTAGTTTGCAACAACGCGATGGTGCGGTTCATTTCGTTAAACACGATGTTGAGACCTTCATCGAAACCCATACCCGGTTTAACCAGCATGCGCATTGGACGCGCGGCAAGTGCCACGTGTACGCAGGTGCGGGCACTGATCTCGGTTTCGTTACAGGTACCGCCCTGATAGGCTTCCATCGCGTGTTTGTTGCAATACAGCACCGCATCAACGATGTTGTGAATACCGCCCAGATCCGGAGTCTTGATCTGTACCATGTGGCAGCTGCCTGCATCGGTAAAGTCCACGATATCCTGATAGGTGTTACACCATTCATCCGCAACGATTTTCACGCCGGAACCCAGACGAGTCAGCTCTTTGGTGATGGCGGTCAACATGCGGATCTGATCCGGCTTGTTACCGGCATCAACCGGACCTTCGATATACAGCGGCAGACCCTGGGCTTCGGCTTCCAGGCTGGCGATGTATTCGGCGCAACGCACTGGATCCATATCGAAGATCAGACCGATCGTGCCGTACACATCAATGTGCAGCGTCGGGTGATAACGTTCGCTGGTGCGCAGGCTTAAGATGCGGTCGGATAACCAACGTACATACTCACGCAGTTTTTCGCCTTTAAAGCCCAGCTTCTCTTCCACGTTGTTGATCAGCGCATGCGGCAGGACGTCCACACCTTTGAGGATCATCTTATCAACGGCGATATAACGGTCGTCACCGCTCTGACCAAATAATGGAATGGCTTCCGGGACGCACGGCAGTTGCCATTCATCGCAAACCACTTCAGTTTTCAGACGACCGGTAGCCAGCGCCGCAGCGTCGAGCAGCGCCTGAGACAAACCATAGCGGACGGCGGTATGCAGCAGATGACCGTCAATACGCAGTTGGTCAAAGAAACGCGCGTTCGGCAGGAACGAATCAACGTCACGACCTTCCAGTAACGGCTTGATGTGGTCGTTGAGGAACGGAATGAAGTTTTCAGCCAGGAACAGTGGGTCACGACCGCCTGCACCTGAATATTGCACCGCTGCGCAATCGCCCACAGCTACCGCGCCGTTTTCCAGAATCAGCTGTACGGAAACACATTCACCCGCCTGACGAACAGACGTAAATCCAGGCGTTACCGGATCGCCGGTATAGATAAACCCGTCATGACCGGCGCCGTTTTTGATGGCCTGCTGATCGTCAAAATAAAATGAGGAGTAGCCAGCTGTGAAAAGGGCCTGTTTAATTTTCATTATGGTCTTCCTATTAATTTACTGTGGGATACGGCGTTGATGTCATCAATGACCATCTGGAAAGAAGGCTTGCGACCTTCGAAATGTGCGCGCTCTGCAACGTAGTCGTGGTGCAGGGCGAGAATATCTTTCGGCAGCGGCACTGCACCGGCTTCAAGAATACGGATTGCGCCTGTGTTATCGCGAACAGGCAGGATCTTACCGGCGTTACAGGCGGCAGGAGCGAAAGGCACATCCAGCACGCCAGCTTCAAAGGCCAGCACCGTACCGCGCGCAATGTCGCCATTGCCCAGTTCGAAGACTTTCTTCAATACCGCGCGGACTTCGCTCTTAATCAGGTCAACTTCCTGCTCCACGGCAGCGCACTGCGGGAATTTCTGATCGCTGACCATGTTGAGCATCTGGCGTGACGCTTTCAGACCCTGGGCGTTAGCTGCCGCGGTTGGGATACCGAATGCTTCGTGCGGACTTTTGGTAATGACTTTTGTGGCACCAGACATACCGGCAACCGCTGCGCCCCAGGCGATAACGGAGAAGGCTTTTGCTTCATCTTCCGGGAATCCGCCCATCCACTGGTGGAAAACGGTGCTCAGCTCGTAATCGTCGAAGCCATGGTTATGGAAGTATTCGTGGGACAGTTCACGCAGTGCCTGAATAGCAGCGATATCCTGTGTCAGGCTACCGACCTGGCCGTAACCGACGGTAATAGACTTCACGCCCTGCTCCAGCGCCAGCAGACCTTCGATAATCGCGACTGAGTGGGACATGAACGGCGGGATCAGCGTGCCGGTCAGCGGACCAAACGGCTCACGGTTGATGCGAATGCCGTTCTCTTCGTACAGACCCATCAGACGGTCGCAGTACTGCCAGTCGCGGATAGATTTTTCCAGGGTGACGCGTTTGGCGTAAGGGATGTTGTAGGAGATACCGCCGCCTTCGTAGCTGGTAAAGCCACTGGCCATGGCGATTTCTGCCAGCAGACGCGCATCCGGTGTACCGTGGCGAACCTGGATTGGTTTATCCAGCGATTCAGTCATACGACGGCAGGCAGCAACCCCGTGATTGACGACCGGTAAACCATTCAGCTTGGAAGTACCTGCTTCGATGGATTTTTGGATCCCGACAGCGGCTTCTTCATAGCGGTTCAGACGGGTATAGGCATCGATAGTACTTGGCAGGAGGTCGCACTCTTCCTGCAATGTTTTGAGCAGGGCAATATGCTCATCCATTAATGCCACACCTGCGCGCGGCTGGCTCAGAGTTTTACCCTCCTGATCGGCCTTCAGCAGGGCGAGGGAGAAACGCTTTTTCTCTGGAATTGATTGCTGGTACTTCACGCCATCTTCGAAGTTCTCAACGTCTTTACCGGTTTCCCAGGTTTGTAACACCTGATGCCTTTCGGTCATGAATTCGTCATGGGTCAATTTTTTATTTCGAAGTTCCATTCGTAGCTGCCTTAAGTTTTATAGGGTTAAACACTGAATGCTGGTGCGAGCAGCGGCTTGCGGGTACAGCCTGGCGACGTTTGCCAGTAGCGGGAGCAGGCCATTTGAATCGCGGTAATACTCAAACTGATTCGGTAACAGAATTCTTTTACCCTGGTCGTCCAGCTCCCTGTATTTGAGCCAGTTATGGATATCGAACTGGCTGGCGCGAGAGAGCCATCCCCCTGAACCGACGACTTTGCGTACGGTGGTGAGATCGCGACCCATCTGTAAATCCACATTACCCACGCAGGTGCAAACCTGCTTTTTAGTGCCCGCGTGGCGCTCAGCGGCATAGCCCACGCATAAACCTGCCAGCAGGGTGTCGAAATATTTCTCTTCCTCGCTGAGTGGCAGGTAATCCGGTTGCCCAACCAAGTGGCGTAGATAGCGGTAAAACGCTTCCTCGCGCTGTGGCTGCTGGGCGAAGATGACTTTCACCATATCCTGCGTGCTTTCTCCCACCACAACGGCGGAAACGCGCATGCCAAGGTCGCCTTCAACGGTACGTTTGACGAACGGTTCAGGAACACCATGCAGGACGGTATCGGGGGAGAGGGTATTCGCGCTGGCCGAATAGACATCCGTGGTGGCTCCGCCCATATCAATCAGCATGAATTCCTTCCATGCGCTGTCGTAATCGCTAATGGCTTTGACTAACTCATATACCGTCCATGGCGTCGGCATAGGCTCTTCGCCTGTTTCGCCGACGATAACGTCCAGACCTTTGCCTTTGACGATGCGTGACAAGAACACATCGCAAATCGCCTGGCGCGCGGCAAACGGATTCGGGTGATCGAGGTCCGGCAGAATGTTGTCTACCGTGGTCAGATCCTTATGTCCCAGAATCGTTTGTATTTCGTCCTGAATGTCCCGGTTTCCGGCGTAGATAATGGCGCAATCAAGCTTTGAGCCTGCCAGCGCGTGTGCATTCGCCAGGCCGTAACTTTCTTCGCCACCGTCTGTCCCGCCGGTAAACAACAGAATGTCTGGTGGTGATGATTCCAGCTCCTGGATGTCATGACGGTTCAGCTTGTACGAATAATATTGCGCGATTTTCGCTCCTGCCGAATGGGCGGTAACTTTTGCCGACTCCAGCGTAATGGAAGGCACCAGCCCCATTGCTGCAACGGCGAGCCCACCTTTCGCTGAGGAGGAGTATTTCAACTGCACTTCACCACTTTTCAGTAACGGGCGAGCATCGGCAACATTCAGCACCTGATTCAGGCTGGCAAAAAAACCGTCTGCCAGATGATGTGTGGTGGTTGGGGTCAGGACATGGTTTACCAGGGTTAATTCCTCGCCTTCATGTGCGAAGAGGGCTGCCTTGGTCCATGTCGAGCCGATATCGACAGAAACTGTTTGCATCAGATGGCCTCTTCCAGGCAACGCTGTTCGAGGCCATTGTGTTGGTGAATATCATTAGTGATAAGCGCGCAAACATCTTCCAGATCGTGGCTGGGGGCGAAGACCCGGTTAAAGCCCATCTCTTTAAACTTCACTTCCACGTCGGCGAAGTCATGTTTACCGACGACCAGGTTGCCGCCGACGTACAGCAGAATGTCGCCAAGGCCGCGTTCGATGCAGCGCTCACGTAACCCGAGGCAGTCAATGTCGCCATGACCGTAGATAGAGGACACCACGATGGCATCGGCGCCTGTTTCAATCGCAGCATCAATATATTCATCCTGGCTCACCATCACCCCGAGGTTGATTACGTGAAAATCATGAGCAGTAAAAACGCGATCCAGAACTTTATTACCTACTGCATGGCAGTCAGCACCGATGACGCCAATAACAAGTGTAGATTTCTTCATGGGTAATCCTCTGTAGGGCTGATGGTCAATAAGTGAAATTATTTTCTAATATTTAGAACATGGATTGTGACAACCTCTTAATAGGGTTGGAGTTTCTGTGGAAGCGAAAAAGGAAGCAATTGATCTATTTTCAAAATATCCTGAGAAAAATGATTGTTATATTTAGTTGGTGTAAAATTCCTTTGTAATCAATATGATGAGATGTGTTTTTTTTAACTGGTTTTAATTTATTAGAGAATTGGGTAATAAATGACTTGCCATGTTTGTGATCGAAATCTTATTTTGTTATGCGCGCCATTTATGACGTGTTTTAAATAATTTCAAAAATCCCAATTACTAATTAACTTGTGAACGACATAACGGTTTTTTATTTTTTAATCTTATATGTCATAATTCATTTTTGTTAAATTTAGGATAAAAATGATAAGGAAATGTTTGTGGCATATTTAATCTTTGCCACATAAGAGAAGAGGGGGTGTTAATGATAACTTTCAGTGATGATTTAAGCGAAACGTCAGCATTCTCTCGCAGAACGACAAACGCAATACATCGGTCATTGTGGAACGTTTTCGCTTCCAGTTGAGATAGTTACATCTCGGTGTTAATTATAAGTAAAATTTAAATGAATAATTTGTATGAAATAACAAATCCATGACTTGCTAAACAAAAAACTGTGAGCTACCCAGCATTAATGATTCTTTATCTGCTATCAATTTAGTCAGCCGGGCTGGTTAAAAGATCGTGTACATTTAAATAAATATCCTATCATTTGTAGTAACGGCAATTACTCATTGAAAAACATATTGTTAACATAGCGTTTACTAGTAGCGTGAGTGCTAAACACTATTAACATTAAATTTGAAAATTGATTTAAATCAATGTTTAAAACTTGGAAAACGGCATCAAAAGAGGTTAAATTGCTTCAGATCAAATTGGTCTGAAAGTGGTAAATTAGCTATAAATTGATCACTATCGAAAAATGCAAATTTGTCTCGATAAAAACCTGTTTATTGTAAGGATTTTACGGCGTAATATAATTGCGGAATCAATTTGAGTGTTTTATTAACATGTTTGTAACTTTTCATCATTATCTTTTCTTCAAATGAGAGGGAAGGGTAGCGGCGGAAGGAAGCAGATAAATTTGTATTGGGGCATGCGTGTGACCCTTTCTAACGGGGTTCACTCTCGGAGTCTTCATGCGATGAGCAAGGAGTCATGATGTTAGATATAGTCGAACTGTCGCGCTTACAGTTTGCCTTGACCGCGATGTACCACTTCCTGTTTGTGCCACTGACGCTCGGTATGGCGTTCTTGTTGGCCATTATGGAAACGGTCTACGTCCTTTCCGGCAAACAGATTTATAAAGATATGACCAAGTTCTGGGGCAAGTTGTTTGGTATCAACTTCGCTCTGGGTGTGGCTACCGGTCTGACCATGGAGTTCCAGTTCGGGACTAACTGGTCTTACTACTCCCACTATGTAGGGGATATTTTCGGTGCGCCGCTGGCGATCGAAGGTTTGATGGCCTTCTTCCTCGAATCCACCTTTGTAGGTCTGTTCTTCTTCGGCTGGGACCGTTTGGGTAAAGTCCAGCATATGTGTGTCACCTGGCTGGTGGCTCTGGGTTCTAACCTGTCTGCGTTGTGGATTCTGGTTGCGAACGGCTGGATGCAGAACCCAATCGCAGCGGATTTCAACTTCGAAACCATGCGTATGGAGATGCTGAGCTTCTCTGAACTGGTGCTCAACCCGGTAGCACAGGTGAAATTTGTTCACACTGTGGCATCTGGTTATGTATGTGGCGCGATGTTCGTTCTGGGTATCAGCTCCTACTATATGCTGCGCGGTCGTGACTTCGCGTTTGCTAAACGTTCTTTTGCTATCGCTGCCAGCTTTGGTATGGCTGCTATTCTGTCTGTTATCGTTCTGGGTGATGAATCTGGTTACGAAATGGGTGACGTGCAGAAAACCAAACTCGCTGCGATTGAAGCAGAATGGGAAACTCAGCCTGCTCCAGCTTCCTTTACGCTTTTCGGTATTCCGGACCAGGATGCGCAGGAAAACCATTTTGCGATTCAGATTCCTTATGCGCTGGGCATCATTGCCACCCGCTCTGTTGATACACCGGTCATTGGTCTGAAAGACCTGATGGTGCAGCACGAAGAGCGTATCCGTAACGGGATGAAAGCGTATCAGTTGCTGGAAGAACTGCGTGCTGGTACTACCGACCAGGCCGTTCGCGATCAGTTCAACAGCATGAAGAAAGACCTGGGTTATGGTCTGCTGTTGAAACGCTATACGGATAACGTCACCGACGCGACCGAAGCGCAAATTCAGCAGGCAACGAAAGATTCTATTCCTCGTGTTGCGCCGCTGTACTTCGCTTTCCGTATCATGGTGGCATGCGGCATTCTGATGCTGGCAATCATTGCGGTGTCCTTCTGGACTGTGCTTCGTAACCGTATCGGTGAGAAAAAATGGCTGCTGCGCACCGCGCTGTATGCGATTCCTCTGCCGTGGATTGCTATTGAATCCGGTTGGTTTGTTGCAGAGTACGGTCGTCAACCGTGGGCGATTGGTGAAGTGTTACCAACAGCCGTAGCGAACTCTTCGCTGACTGCTGGCGACCTCATCTTCTCGATGCTATTGATTTGCGGCCTGTATACCCTGTTCCTGGTGGCTGAACTGTATCTGATGTTCAAGTTCGCACGCCTTGGGCCGAGTAGCCTGAAAACCGGTCGTTATCACTACGAGCAGTCCACTGTGACTTCTCAGCCGGCACGCTAAGACAGGAGTCGTCAAATGATCGATTATGAAGTATTGCGTTTTATCTGGTGGCTGCTGGTTGGCATTCTGCTGATTGGTTTTGCGGTCACTGATGGCTTCGACATGGGGGTGGGCATGCTCACCCGTTTCCTCGGTCGTAATGATACCGAGCGTCGAATTATGATTAACTCCATCGCCCCGCACTGGGACGGTAACCAGGTTTGGCTCATCACCGCGGGTGGCGCACTGTTCGCTGCCTGGCCGATGGTCTATGCCGCTGCGTTCTCCGGTTTCTATGTGGCGATGATTCTGGTTCTGGCGTCCTTGTTCTTCCGTCCGGTCGGTTTTGACTACCGCTCTAAGATTGAAGATATGCGCTGGCGCAACATGTGGGACTGGGGCATCTTCATAGGTAGCTTCGTGCCACCGCTGGTGATTGGCGTGGCGTTCGGTAACCTGCTGCAAGGGGTTCCATTCCACGTAGATGACTACATGCGTTTGTACTACACCGGTAACTTCTTCCAGTTGCTGAATCCGTTTGGTCTGCTGGCAGGTGTCGTGAGCGTTGGGATGATCATCACCCAGGGTGCGACCTATCTGCAGATGCGTACGGTAGGTGAACTGCATCTGCGTGCTCGTGCAACTTCACAGGTTGCGGCGCTGGTGACTCTGGTCTGCTTCTCGCTGGCCGGTGTGTGGGTGATTTACGGTATTGACGGTTATGTTGTGACCTCTGCACTGGATCATCATGCCGCCTCTAACCCGCTGACCAAAGAAGTTGCTCGTGTGGCTGGCGCATGGATGGTGAACTTTAACAATGCACCTATCCTGTGGTTGGTTCCTGCACTGGGCGTGGTTCTGCCGCTGTTGACCATCCTGACTTCTCGTATGGAGAAAGGGGCATGGGCGTTCGTCTTCTCCTCACTGACGTTAGCCTGCATCATCCTGACTGCCGGTATCGCAATGTTCCCGTTTGTGATGCCATCCAGCACCATGATGAACGCAAGTTTGACCATGTGGGATGCCACCTCCAGCCAGCGTACATTGAATCTGATGACCTGGGTCGCGGCGGTGTTTGTACCGATCATTCTTCTGTACACCAGCTGGTGTTACTGGAAGATGTTCGGTCGCATCACTAAAGAAGATATTGAAAGCAACACCCACTCTCTGTACTAAGTAAGGAGCTTAAAATGTGGTATTTCGCATGGATTTTGGGAACGCTTCTTGCCTGTGCATTTGGGATAATCACAGCGCTGGCGCTTGAGCACGTTGAATCAGGCAAAGCCGGGCAAGAAGATAGCTAATGACCAACATTATCGCGATGGTATACAACGCGATGGACAAGCGCCCCTTGCGGGCGCTTTCATTTGTGCTGGCAATCGTGTTGGCTGGCTGCATATTCTGGGATCCGTCTCGTTTCGCGGCCAAAACCAGTGAGCTTGAAATCTGGCATGGTTTCCTGCTGATGTGGGCGGTCTGCGCAGGCATGATTCACGGCGTTGGCTTCCGTCCTCGCGCCGTACATTGGCAGGGCATCTTCTGCCCGCTGATCGCGGATATTGTCCTCGTTGTTGGTCTGATTTTCTTCTTCTTTTGAATAAGAAACATCCTTAAATATTTATGGGCTTGCATAAGCCCATAATTTTTTACTCTCCGTTTACTTTCCCCCATTCCAAAGCACCATTCCCGCGCGTATAGTAGCGAAGTTTGAAAGCACTAACCTTTTGTTGCATTACCGGGATGTACAGTGAAGACAGCGCGATATACAACGACATTCTTGATGCATCGCGGCGGCAAGAACGCGAATCACCAGACGCTTACAAAGGTAAGTAACTGGTGCGAGTGGGCGAAGCCAACAAAGAGGCAGTAGGAATGAATAAGTATATGTTTCGATGGCCGGTTCGTGTCTATTATGAAGATACCGATGCCGGTGGGGTGGTTTACCACGCCAGTTACGTCGCTTTTTATGAAAGAGCACGCACAGAAATGCTTCGTCATCATCACTTCAGTCAGCAGGTCCTGTTGGCCGAACGTGTAGCCTTTGTGGTGCGCAAGATGACCCTCGAGTATTTTGCGCCTGCCCGGCTCGACGATATGCTCGAAGTTCAAACCGAAATTACGTCAATGCGTGGCACCTCATTGGTTTTCACGCAACGCATTGTCAACGCAGAGAACACCGTGCTGAATGAAGCCGAAGTTCTGATTGTTTGCGTTGATCCACTCAAAATGAAGCCTCGTGCGCTTCCCAAGTCTATTGTCGCGGAGTTTAAGCAGTGACTGACATGAATATCCTTGATTTGTTCCTGAAGGCAAGCCTTCTGGTTAAACTTATCATGTTGATTTTGATTGGTTTCTCAATCGCATCCTGGGCCATCATCATCCAACGGACCCGTATTCTTAATGCTGCTTCGCGTGAAGCCGAAGCATTTGAAGACAAGTTCTGGTCCGGCATTGAATTGTCGCGCCTGTACCAGGAAAGCCAGGGGCGTCGTGATAATTTGGCGGGCTCGGAACAAATTTTCTATAGCGGATTCAAAGAATTTGCGCGTTTGCATCGGGCAAATAGCCACGCGCCGGAAGCGGTCGTAGAGGGGGCTTCCCGTGCGATGCGTATCTCGATGAACCGTGAACTGGAAACGCTGGAAACGCATATTCCATTCCTCGGCACCGTTGGCTCCATCAGCCCGTATATCGGTCTGTTCGGTACCGTTTGGGGGATCATGCACGCATTTATCGCGCTGGGCGCGGTAAAACAGGCGACGCTGCAAATGGTCGCACCGGGTATCGCAGAAGCGTTGATTGCAACGGCTATCGGTCTGTTTGCGGCAATCCCGGCGGTTATGGCCTACAACCGTCTGAACCAGCGCGTGAACAAACTGGAACTGAATTACGACAACTTTATGGAAGAGTTCACCGCGATTCTGCACCGCCAGGCGTTTACCGTTAGCGAGAGCAACAAGGGGTAAGCCATGGCCAGAACGCGTGGACGAGGTCGTCGCGAACTCAAGTCCGAAATCAATATTGTACCGCTGCTCGACGTACTGTTGGTGCTGTTGCTGATCTTTATGGCAACCGCACCGATCATTACGCAGAGTGTGGAAGTCGACCTGCCGGATGCGACCGAGTCGCAAGCCGTCAGCAGTAACGACGAACCCCCGGTCATTATTGAAGTTTCCGGTATTGGGCAATACAGCGTGGTGGTTGAGAAAGATCGTATGGATCAACTGCCGCCGGAGCAGGTTATCGCGGAAGCGAAAAGCCGCCTGCAGACCAATCCGAAAACGGTCTTTTTAATCGGTGGTGCGAAAGACGTGCCTTATGATGAAATAATTAAAGCGCTGAACTTGTTACACAGTGCAGGCGTAAAATCGGTTGGCTTGATGACGCAGCCAATCTGATGACTGCGTTTTGCTGGCTTGAAAGATAGCACGTAACAGGCGAACAGTTTTTTGGGAACCGAGAGTGTCAAAGGCAACCGAACAAAACGACAAGCTCAAAAGGGCGATAATTATTTCAGCGGTGCTGCATGTCATTTTATTTGCAGCGCTGATCTGGAGTTCGTTCGATGAGCACATTGATGCTTCAGCCGGCGGCGGTGGCGGTTCGTCCATCGACGCCGTTATGGTCGATCCAGGCGCCGTTGTGCAACAGTACGACAGGCAGCAGCAACAGCAGGCAAGTGCGAAACGTGCTGAAGAGCAGCGTGAAAAGCAGGCGCAGCAGCAAGCTGAAGAACTTCGCGAGAAGCAGGCAGCTGAGCAAGAGCGACTGAAGCAGCTGGAAAAAGAACGTTTAGCCGCGCAGGAAAAAGTGCGCGAACAGGCGGAACAGCAGAAGCAAGCTGAAGCCGCCGCAGCGAAAGCGCAAGAGCAACAGAAACAGGCTGAAGAGGCTGCGGCGAAGGCTGCTGCAGACGCGAAGGCTAAAGCTGATGCTCAGGCTAAGCAAGCGGCAGATGCCGCGAAGAAAGCCGCTGCGGACGCACAGAAAAAAGCTGAGGCTGAAGCCGCTAAAGCCGCCGCTGATGCGAAGAAAGCTGCAGAAGCACAAGCTGCTAAGGCAGCTGCGGACGCTGCGAAGAAAGCACAGGCTGAAGCCGCTAAGCAAGCTGCAGCCGAGAAAGCTGCTGCTGAGAAAGCAGAAAAAGCCGCTGCCGCGAAAGCTGCCGCTGCTGAAAAAGCGGCGGCTGATAAGAAAGCCGCTGCAGAAAAAGCAGCAGCAGACAAAAAAGCTGCAGCTGAGAAAGCCGCTGCCGATAAGAAAGCTGCGGCAGATAAAGCAGCTGCTGCTAAAAAGGCTGCGGCCGAAAAAGCCGCTGCAGCCTCTGGCGTTGACGACTTGTTGGGCGACCTGAGCTCCGGTAAGAATGCACCGAAATCGGGCGGTGGAGCGAAAGGAAACGGCCAACCGGCGAAAGATAGTGGTACAAGTGGTGCCAATGGCGGTGCATCTGGCGCTGATATTAGTGCTTACGCATCTCAAATTCGTAATGCGATCCAGAGCCGTCTGTATGGTGCAGATTTGTATGCAGGTAAATCTTGCGTATTACATATCAAGTTAGCACCCGATGGTCTGTTACTGGATGTGACCGAAGAGGGCGGGGATCCGGCATTGTGTCAGGCTGCGCTGACGGCTGCGAAAACCGCCAGAATTCCTAAACCGCCTAGCCAGGCAGTTTATGAAAAAGTAAAAGATGCCAAACTGGACTTCAAACTGTAATAACGACCCCTGAGAAATCAGGGGAAACGGTCTAAGGTTGAGACAGAGTTCTGGTAGTTTTGTGTATTTGAGTTTGTTAACATTCTGCTAAATTATCGTGGGCTTTCCGTCCAGATAAGGGAGATATGATGAAGCAGGCATTACGAGTAGCATTTGGTTTTCTGATGCTGTGGGCAGCGGTGCTGCACGCAGAAGTACGTATCGAGATCACCCAGGGGGTGGACTCGGCGCGCCCGATTGGTGTTGTCCCCTTCCAGTGGGCAGGACCGGGTGCTGCACCTGAAGATATCGGTGGTATCGTAGGTGCTGACCTGCGTAACAGCGGTAAATTTAACCCGTTAGACCGTTCTCGTCTGCCTCAGCAGCCCGGTACCGCGCAGGAAGTTCAACCTGCCGCTTGGTCTGCGCTGGGCATTGATGCCGTAGTCGTCGGCCAGGTTACGCCGAACCCGGATGGTTCTTACAGCGTTGCCTATCAGCTGGTTGACACCGGTGGTGCACCGGGTACCGTACTGGCACAGAACACTTATAAAGTGAACAAGCAGTGGCTGCGTTACGCGGGCCATACTGCAAGTGACGAAGTGTTTGAAAAACTGACCGGCATTAAAGGTGCATTCCGTACCCGTATCGCTTATGTTGTTCAGACCAACGGTGGTCAGTTCCCGTACGAATTACGTGTGTCCGACTACGATGGTTACAACCAGTTCGTGGTACACCGTTCTCCGCAGCCGCTGATGTCTCCGGCGTGGTCACCGGACGGTTCAAAACTGGCGTACGTTACCTTCGAAAGCGGTCGTTCTGCGCTGGTTATTCAGACACTGTCTAACGGCGCGGTTCGTCAGGTAGCCTCGTTCCCACGTCACAACGGTGCGCCTGCGTTTTCTCCGGATGGCAGCAAACTGGCGTTTGCCCTGTCTAAAACCGGTAGCCTGAACCTGTATGTCATGGACATTGGTTCCGGTCAGATCCGTCAGGTGACGGATGGTCGTAGCAACAACACGGAACCTACCTGGTTCCCGGACAGCCAAAACCTGGCCTTTACGTCTGACCAAGCCGGTCGTCCGCAGGTTTATAAAGTTAACGTCAACGGCGGTGCTCCGCAGCGCATTACCTGGGAAGGTTCGCAAAACCAGGATGCGGATGTGAGCAGCGACGGTAAATTTATGGTAATGGTAAGCTCGGCCAACGGTCAGCAGCACATTGCCAAACAAGATCTGGTAGCGGGTGGCGTACAAGTTCTGTCGTCAACGTTCCTGGACGAAACGCCAAGTCTGGCACCTAACGGCACTATGGTAATCTACAGCTCTTCTCAGGGGATGGGATCCGTGCTGAATTTGGTTTCTACAGATGGGCGTTTCAAAGCGCGTCTTCCGGCAACTGATGGACAGGTTAAATTCCCTGCCTGGTCGCCGTATCTGTGATAATAAATAATTGATTAATAAAGGAATCATTGAAATGCAACTGAACAAAGTGCTGAAAGGGCTGATGATTGCTCTGCCTGTTATGGCTATTGCAGCGTGTTCTTCTAACAAGAACGCCAGCAATGACGGCAGCGAAGGCATGCTGGGTGCCGGCACTGGTATGGATGCAAACGGCAGCGGCAACATGTCTTCTGAAGAGCAAGCGCGTCTTCAGATGCAACAGCTGCAGCAGAACAACATCGTTTACTTCGATCTGGACAAGTACGATATCCGTTCTGACTTCGCTGCAATGCTGGATGCTCACGCTAACTTCCTGCGTAGCAACCCGTCTTACAAAGTCACCGTAGAAGGTCATGCGGACGAACGTGGTACTCCTGAGTACAACATCTCCCTGGGTGAGCGTCGTGCGAACGCCGTTAAGATGTACCTGCAGGGTAAAGGTGTTTCTGCTGACCAGATCTCCATCGTTTCTTACGGTAAAGAAAAACCTGCAGTACTGGGTCATGACGAAGCGGCTTACGCCAAAAACCGTCGCGCCGTACTGGTTTACTAAGAGAATTGCATGAGCAGTAACTTCAGACATCATCTGTTGAGTCTGTCGTTACTGGTTGGCATAGCGGCCCCCTGGGCCGCTTTTGCACAGGCGCCAATCAGTAGTGTCGGCTCTGGCTCGGTCGAAGACCGTGTCACTCAACTCGAGCGTATTTCTAACGCTCACAGTCAGCTTTTAACCCAACTCCAGCAACAACTCTCCGATAATCAGTCCGATATTGATTCCCTGCGCGGTCAAATTCAGGAAAATCAGTATCAACTGAATCAGGTTGTTGAACGCCAGAAGCAGATATTGCTGCAGATGAATAATCTTGGCAGCGGTAGTGCACCTGCGGCGCAATCAGCGGGCGGCGATCAGAGTGGGGCAGCAGCAACCCCTGCACCTGATGCGGGTGCAGCGGCAGCGTCAGGTGCTCCGGTACAAACTGGCGATGCGAATACCGATTACAATGCGGCCATTGCTCTGGTGCAGGATAAATCCCGCCAGGATGACGCGATTGAAGCATTTCAGAACTTCATTAAAAAGTACCCAGACTCAACTTACCTGCCAAATGCGAATTACTGGCTGGGTCAGTTGAATTACAACAAGGGGAAAAAAGATGATGCAGCGTTCTATTTTGCTTCTGTAGTCAAAAACTTCCCTAAATCACCAAAGGCTGCAGACGCGATGTATAAAGTCGGTGTCATCATGCAGGACAAAGGTGATAAAGAGAAAGCGAAAGCCGTTTATCAGCAGGTTATCACTAAATACCCTGGCACTGATGGCGCGAAACAAGCGCAAAAACGCCTTGGCGCGATGTAATGAACACCATGCGACCAGAAATCGTGTTAATTCTGGTCGCGTCGTGTGATTCCTAAGCAGTTGAGTTATTTACATCGAAATTTTTGTTGCGCTAAAATCTGAAATCAGTAATATATGCCGCCGTTGCCAAGGGATATCAAACAGCCCGAAAGCGGCAAAAAAAGTGGGTCGTTAGCTCAGTTGGTAGAGCAGTTGACTTTTAATCAATTGGTCGCAGGTTCGAATCCTGCACGACCCACCACTAACTTAGTTAGTAAGTAGTATCCAGCGCAGTATCGGGTGATTAGCTCAGCTGGGAGAGCACCTCCCTTACAAGGAGGGGGTCGGCGGTTCGATCCCGTCATCACCCACCACTCGGGGCGTTAGCTCAGTTGGTAGAGCAGTTGACTTTTAATCAATTGGTCGCAGGTTCGAATCCTGCACGCCCCACCAATTTATTGGTGGTACCGAGTAAAAATTTTCAGGTTATACCCGAGCGGGTCGTTAGCTCAGTTGGTAGAGCAGTTGACTTTTAATCAATTGGTCGCAGGTTCGAATCCTGCACGACCCACCATCCTGAAAGTATAAAGAAGTAAACCCCATAAGGGGGCGTTAGCTCAGTTGGTAGAGCAGTTGACTTTTAATCAATTGGTCGCAGGTTCGAATCCTGCACGCCCCACCAGTGTAAAAAGGCGCCCTAAAGGCGCCTTTTTGCTATCTGCGATTTATAAGATTCGAACCTGCTTGCCTGATGCGCTTCGCTTATCAGTCCTACAGACGACACTATTCACGTAGGCCGGATAAGACGTCAGTCGCCTTCCGGTATTCATCACACGCAATTATTGTGACTTTCTTACGCCAATCCGCTATCTTGTTTAGCATATAAAACAAATCTAACCGAATACGGCGTGCGTCACGCTTTTAATCGGTTATTTCGTTAAGCCAGTAAAACGAGAAAGCAAGATGAGCGTGATGTTTGATCCAGAAGCAGCAATTTATCCGTTTCCGCCGAAGCCAGCCCCGCTGAGTGTGGATGAAAAGCAATTTTATCGTGAAAAAATCAAGCGCCTGCTGAAAGAGCGTGATGCCGTTATGGTCGCGCACTATTACACCGATCCCGAAATTCAGCAGTTGGCCGAAGAGACCGGTGGTTGTATTTCTGATTCTCTGGAGATGGCGCGTTTCGGCTCAAAGCATTCTGCCTCTACGCTGTTGGTTGCAGGCGTGAGATTTATGGGGGAAACCGCCAAAATCCTCAGCCCGGAAAAGACCATCCTGATGCCGACCCTACAGGCGGAATGCTCATTAGATCTGGGCTGTCCGATTGATGCGTTCAGCGCGTTTTGCGATGCGCATCCGGATCGTACCGTGGTGGTTTACGCCAATACCTCAGCCGCCGTTAAAGCACGTGCGGACTGGGTCGTCACATCCAGTATCGCGGTAGAACTTATTGAGCATCTTGATAGTTTAGGTGAAAAAATCATCTGGGCTCCGGACAGACATCTGGGCAACTACGTACAAAAACAGACCGGTGCAGATGTTCTTTGTTGGCAGGGGGCCTGTATCGTCCACGACGAATTTAAAACTCAGGCTTTAACACGCATGAAGGGGCTTTACCCTGATGCTGCGGTGTTGGTGCACCCGGAGTCCCCCCAGTCTATCGTTGATATGGCCGATGCGGTTGGCTCAACCAGCCAGTTAATCAACGCAGCTAAATCGTTACCGCATCAACAGCTGATTGTGGCGACTGACCGGGGCATTTTTTACAAAATGCAGCAGGCTGTTCCGGATAAAGAGTTACTCGAAGCGCCGACGGCTGGTGAGGGGGCAACCTGTCGCAGCTGTGCGCATTGTCCGTGGATGGCGATGAACGGCCTCAAGGCGATTGCTGAGGGCCTGGAACAAAGCGGAGCGGCTCATGAGATACATGTTGATGCTGGGTTGCGAGAAGGGGCGTTGTTGCCGTTAAACCGTATGTTGGAATTTGCGGCTACACTTCGAGCTTAATTAATATTTTTGCTCTGGGGGAAAAGATGGACTTTTTTAGCACGCAGAACATTCTGGTACATATTCCGATTGGCGCTGGCGGTTACGATCTGTCTTGGATCGAAGCTGTGGGGACGATCGCCGGGTTGCTGTGTATTGGCCTGGCGAGCCTTGAGAAAATCAGCAATTACTTCTTCGGCCTGATAAACGTCACGCTGTTTGCGATTATCTTCTTTCAGATCCAGCTCTATGCAAGCCTGTTGCTGCAAGTTTTCTTTTTTGCCGCCAACATCTACGGCTGGTATGCCTGGTCCAGGCAAACCAACCAGCATGAAGCGGAACTGAAAATTCGCTGGCTGCCGTTACCAAAAGCGATCGGCTGGCTGGCGGCTTGCGTGGTGGCGATCGGCCTGATGTCGGTCTATATCGATCCGGTCTTTGCGTTCCTGACCCGCATTGCGGTGAACATTATGCAGGCATTGGGATTACAGGTTGTTGTGCCTGAGTTGCAACCCGATGCATTCCCATTCTGGGACTCCTGCATGATGGTGTTGTCGATTGCGGCGATGATCCTGATGACGCGTAAGTACGTTGAAAACTGGCTGCTGTGGGTGATCATTAACGTAATCAGCGTAGTGATTTTCGCCCTGCAAGGCGTATATGCGATGTCGCTGGAGTATGTGATCCTGACTGTTATCGCCCTGAACGGTAGCAGGATGTGGATTAACAGCGCGCGTGAGCGGGGGTCCCACGCGCTGTCCCATTAATGGTGATGGTGTGAATGGCCGGATACCCCCTGATACAGGTGGCAGTCCGGCCCATTACACGGCTGATACTCCATCTGGATCGTGGCGTGTTCAATCTGGTAGTGATGGATAAGGAAGTGCTGAATACGCTCCAGCAGCGCGTCGTGATCGTGCGGCGGAACCACCTGCACATGCAGCGTCATTACCGGTTTTTCACCCACCATCCAGACATGGACATGGTGTACATTGCGGACTTCAGGGATATCCCGGCTGAGATGGCGCTGCAGTGCGGCGATATCCAGCGTCAGCGGGGCGCCTTCCAGTAATTCATTAACGCTATCCTTTAACAGTCGCCAGGCGCTACGCAGTACCAGCACGGAAACCAGAATCGAGAGAATCGGGTCCGCAGGCGTCCAGCCCGTCCAGATAATAATCAGCGCAGCGATGATCGCCCCGACCGAGCCGAGTAAATCGCCCATCACATGCAGTGCCGCGGCGCGGACGTTCAGGTTTTTCTCCTCACTGCCGCGGTGTAGAACCCAAAAAGCCAGCACGTTGGCCAGTAAACCCGCGACAGCTATAACCATCATCATGCCGCCAGCCACGGGGCGGGGCGTATGGAAACGCTCAATGGCTTCCCAGACGATTAAAATGGTGATCACGACCAATGCGATGGCATTAACAAACGCGGCCAGTGTCGTGAGCCTCAGCCAGCCGAAGGTGTGTCGTATTGTGGGCGGGCGCTGGGAAAACCGGACGGCCAGCAGCGCAAAAAGGAGCGCTGCGGCATCAGTGAGCATATGCCCGGCATCGGCCAACAAGGCCAGTGAACCTGAAAGTAATCCACCCACCACTTCAACCAACATAAATCCGGCTGTAATGCAGAATGCAAACATCAAGCGGCGGGCATTATTGTCCTTGGGTTGCTCAGAAGAAGTATGAGTATGCGAGTGCGCCATTATGCCATCCCTTTGTTATTCTCATCTTTACTGTATGCCATCATACCGTTTTTGGGATGATAAAATTAAAAAGGAGAGCTATTGCTCTCCCATTATTAGCTTTATTTTCAGCGTTACTGCGTAGTGCCATCAGTTTTTGTCTCAGCATCATTGTTAATGCCGTTTCCGGTCTCAACCTTCTTATTCACATCAGGGCAGCGACCGTCCTTACACATGGTGTTTTTGTGCATCTCGTCTTTGGTCATCCCTTCATGGTTCATTGATGAACCGTTCGGGTGCAGCATTGTGCCACCCGAATTCACGTTACTGTTGTCGACATTATTTGGTGCCACGTTTTCGCGTGCGTCTGGGGCGACCTGACCGGCATCCGCCGAGGAATTTGCCTGGCCGTTATTGGACTGCGTATTGGTTTCAGCAGCCAGCGCCGCGCCGCTGGCGAGGCTGAGTGTAGCGGTAAGAAAGAGTGAAGCCAGCTTTGTCATATGCATAATATGCTCCTGTTATGGTCGATATGTCGGATAACGTCTTCCAACAGTGCATGTGCCAGTTACATCATCAATATGTGGTTAATAGTTTTGCCAGAGAAATTAAACCCAGCATAGAATCTTGAAATTTATGAAAATTAAAGCTGTTACAATTATAAATTGTAGGTTGGATCTCGTTTTTCGCTACTTTATTGCGTTTTTTTGGCTAATTCCAGGATTAATCCGTCCAAAGTGTAAAACCCCGTTTACACTTTATGACTGAAGATATAGATTGGAGGGATTGCATTCATTTATATAAGTATGGCAACGCTGGAATAATCATGAATTATCAGAACGACGATTTACGCATTAAAGAGATCAACGAGTTATTACCGCCAGTCGCATTGTTGGAAAAATTCCCCGCTACTGAAAATGCCGCAAACACGGTAGCTCATGCCCGTAAGGCAATTCATAAAATCCTGAAAGGGAGTGACGATCGCCTGCTGGTAGTGATTGGGCCTTGCTCTATTCATGATCCGGCAGCCGCCAAAGAGTATGCCGCTCGCCTGCTGGCACTGCGTGAAGAGTTAAAAGGCGAGCTTGAAATCGTTATGCGCGTCTATTTTGAAAAACCGCGAACTACCGTCGGCTGGAAAGGGCTTATCAACGATCCGCACATGGACAACAGCTTCCAGATCAACGATGGGCTGCGCATTGCGCGTAAACTGCTGCTGGATATCAATGACAGCGGATTGCCTGCTGCGGGTGAATTCCTCGATATGATTACGCCGCAATACCTCGCCGACCTGATGAGCTGGGGCGCGATTGGGGCACGTACCACAGAATCTCAAGTGCACCGCGAATTGGCGTCTGGTCTGTCCTGCCCGGTTGGCTTTAAAAACGGTACTGATGGCACGATAAAAGTAGCGATTGATGCGATTAACGCCGCGGGAGCGCCGCACTGCTTCCTGTCTGTGACCAAATGGGGCCATTCGGCGATCGTGAATACCAGTGGTAATGGCGATTGCCATATTATTCTGCGCGGCGGCAAAGAGCCGAACTACAGCGCTCAGCACGTTGCCGACGTGAAAGAAGGTCTGATCAAAGCAGGGCTTTCAGCGCAGGTGATGATCGACTTTAGCCATGCCAACTCCAGCAAGCAGTTCAAAAAGCAGATGGATGTTGCGAAAGATGTTTGCGGACAAGTTGCTGGGGGCGAAAAAGCAATTATTGGCGTGATGATCGAAAGCCATCTGGTAGAAGGTAATCAGAACCCGGATAGCGGTGAGCCGCTGACCTACGGTAAAAGTATCACTGACGCCTGCATTGGTTGGGAAGATACCGATGCGGTGTTGCGCCAGCTGGCGGATGCTGTAAAAGCGCGCCGCGGTTAAAAAATTCATCCGGGCTACGCTCGGTAGGCTGGATAAGGCAACGCCGTCATCCGGCAATAAAAAAGCGTGGAGCATTCCACGCTTTTTTCGTTTGACCCGGGAGGAAAATTACTTCGCTTTACCCTGGTTCGCAACGGCTGCCGCTTTTGCTGCGATCTCGTCAGCGTTACCCAGATAGTAGTGTTTGATTGGTTTGAAGTTTTCGTCGAACTCATATACCAGCGGTACGCCGGTCGGGATGTTCAGTTCAAGGATCTCATCTTCGCCCATGTTATCCAGGTATTTAACCAGCGCACGCAGAGAGTTACCGTGAGCGGCGATAATTACGCGCTCACCACTTTTCATACGCGGCAGAATGGTTTCGTTCCAGTAGGGGATAACGCGATCGATGGTCAGCGCCAGGCTTTCGGTAACCGGTAACTCTTTGTCGGTCAACTTCGCATAACGCGGATCGTGACCTGGATAACGCTCGTCATCTTTGGTCAGCTCCGGTGGTGTTACCGCAAAGCCGCGACGCCATTGCTTAACCTGCTCGTCACCGTATTTTTCAGCGGTTTCAGCTTTGTTCAGACCCTGCAGCGCGCCGTAATGACGTTCGTTCAGTTTCCAGGATTTTTCAACCGGCAGCCAGGCCTGATCCAGTTCGTCCAGTACGTTCCACAGGGTGTGGATGGCACGTTTCAGCACAGAGGTATAAGCAAAATCGAAGCTGTAGCCTTCTTCTTTCAGCAGTTTACCTGCCGCTTTTGCTTCGCCCACGCCTTTCTCTGACAGATCAACGTCATACCAACCGGTAAAACGGTTTTCGTTGTTCCACTGACTTTCACCGTGACGTACCAGAACCAGCTTAGTTACAGCCATACACTCACTCCTATAAATCATATTGAATGATAATAATTCTCATTATATTGCCGTAAAGCGTCAGCGGCAATGCTTACGCATAACCATAGCGAAAATAGCGCCACAGTGTAAGGTTCTTGTGAATTCAAGGTTGCGATTTTGTCTTTGAGTGGTGGGGATTTGAGCGGTTCTACTGTGATAAACAAATAACAGGCCCGCTACGTTACGTCATCGGGCCTGTGAGGGGAAAGGATCAGACTGGAATAAACTGATATTCCGTCACGCTGGCATATTCTTCGCCCGGACGCAGGAAGCAGTCCGGCTGCTGCCACTCAGGATGATTTGGGCTGTCCGGGAGAAACTCACTTTCCAGCGCCAGACCTTGCCAGTCTTCGTAGGCGTCTGGTCCGCGAGATGGTGTACCGCCGAGGAAGTTGCCGGAGTAAAACTGCAATGCCGGGGCGGAGGTGTATACCACCATCTGCAGTTTTTCATCCTGGGACCACAATCGAGCGACCGGCGTACGCGCATTGCCCTGTGCCTGAAGCAGGAAGGCGTGATCGTAACCTTTTACCTTGCGCTGATCGTCATCGGCAAGAAATTCACTGCTGATGATTTTAGGCGTGCGGAAATCGAAACTGCTACCAGCGACGGATTTCAGCCCGTCATGCGGGATGCCCATTTCATCAACCGGCAAGTACTCGTCTGCCATAATTTGCAGCTTATGCTGGCGCACATCTGTTTTGTCACCATCGAGGTTAAAATAAACGTGATTCGTCAGATTCACCGGACAGGGCTTATCGACCGTGGCGCGGTAGGTTATCGAAATACGATTATCGTCAGTCAGGCGATACTGCGCGGTGGCGCATAGATGGCCAGGGAAACCCTGGTCGCCATCGTCAGATGTTAAGGCGAACAGCACCTGACGGTCATTCTGATTGACTATCTGCCAGCGACGTTTGTCGAAACCGTCCGGCCCGCCGTGCAACTGGTTTTCACCCTGACTTGGTATTAATTCAACGGTTTCGCCGGCAAAGGTATAGCGGCTGTTGGCGATACGGTTAGCGTAGCGACCAATCGAAGCCCCCAGAAATGCAGCCTGCTCCGGGTATTGTTCCGGACTGGCGCACCCGAGCAATGCTTCGCGCACGCTGCCATCGCTAAGCGGAATACGTGCAGAGAGCAGTGTCGCGCCCCAGTCCATGAGCGTGACGACCATCCCTGCGTCATTGCGCAGGGTGAGCAGGCGAAACGGCTGACCGTCCGGAGCCTGCACCGGGATTTCGTTTAACATTGTCCTGCTCCTTGTGAAGGTTTGCAGACGTAGAATGTTTCTTTGATACCGGTTTTCGCTTCGTATTGTTCCGCGACGGCCTGCTGTACGGCAGGAACCAAATCTTGCGGGATCAGCGCCACGATGCAGCCGCCGAAGCCGCCACCGGTCATACGGACACCGCCTTTATCGCCAATGGTCGCTTTGACAATCTCTACCAGCGTATCAATTTGCGGCACGGTAATTTCAAAGTCATCGCGCATGGAGGCGTGAGATTCCTCCATCAATTGGCCCATACGCAGCAGGTCGCCTTTTTCCAGCGCCTGCGCGGCTTCAACGGTACGCGCATTTTCCGTGATCACGTGGCGAACGCGTTTGGCGACAATCGGATCCAGCTCGTGGGCGACGGCGTTAAACGCTTCAAGGCTGACATCACGCAGCGCTGGCTGTTGGAAGAAGCGCGCGCCGGTTTCACACTGTTCGCGACGGGTGTTGTATTCGCTACCGACCAATGTGCGTTTAAAGTTACTGTTGATGATCACCACCGCGACGCCCTCAGGCATGGAAACGGCTTTGGTGCCCAGCGTTCGGCAGTCGATCAGTAGCGCATGATCTTTCTTACCAAGTGCCGAGATCAACTGATCCATAATGCCGCAGTTACAGCCGACAAACTGGTTTTCAGCTTCCTGACCATTCAGGGCAATTTGCGCGCCGTCGAGCGGCAGATGATAGAGCTGCTGGAATACCGTACCAACAGCGACTTCCAGCGAGGCAGAAGAACTTAAGCCCGCACCCTGCGGGACATTACCGCTGATCACCAGATCAGCACCGCCAAAGGCGTTATTGCGCTTTTGCAGATGTTTCACTACGCCACGCACGTAGTTTGACCACTGTTGGCTGTCATGAGCGATAATCGGCGCATCAAGCGAGAACTCATCAACCTGATTCTCGTAATCAGCGGCGATCACACGGACTTTTCGATCGTCGCGTGCCGCACAGCTGATAACGGTTTGATAGTCGATAGCGCAGGGCAGAACGAAGCCGTCGTTATAATCGGTATGTTCACCGATCAGGTTCACACGACCCGGTGCCTGAATAGTATGGGTGGCAGGGTAGCCAAATGTTTCAGCAAACAGAGATTGTGTTTTTTCTTTCAGACTCATTATTTAAACTCCGGATTCGCGAAAATGGATGTCGCTGACCGCACGCAGTCGTTCAGCTGCTTGTTCGGCCGTCAGGTCGCGCTGGGTTTCTGCCAGCATTTCGTATCCGACCATAAATTTACGCACGGTCGCGGAACGCAGCAGCGGCGGATAAAAGTGTGCATGCAACTGCCAGTGTTGGTTTACTTCACCGTTGAACGGTGCGCCGTGCCAGCCCATGGAATAGGGGAATGAGCACTGGAACAGGTTGTCATAACGACTGGTCAGTTTTTTCAACGCCAGCGCCAGGTCAGCACGCTGTTCGTCGGTCAAATCGGTAATACGCAGCACATGCGCTTTCGGCAGCAGCAGCGTTTCGAACGGCCACGCGGCCCAGTAAGGTACAACCGCCAGCCAGTGCTCGGTTTCAACGACCGTACGGCTGCCATCCGCCAGTTCTCGCTGGACGTAATCAACGAGCATCGGCGCGCCTTGTTCGGCGAAGTACGCTTTCTGCAGGCGATCTTCACGTTCGGCTTCGTTAGGCAAAAAGCTGTTGGCCCAAATTTGTCCGTGTGGGTGCGGGTTCGAGCACCCCATCGCTGCGCCTTTATTCTCAAATACCTGCACCCAAGGGTAGGTTTTCCCTAAGTCTTCGGTCTGTTCCTGCCACGTTTTTACGATTTCTGTCAGTGCAGGGACGCTGAGTTCCGGCAACGTTTTGCTGTGATCGGGTGAGAAGCAAATCACACGGCTGGTACCGCGCGCGCTCTGGCAGCGCATCAACGGATCGTGACTGTCCGGTGCGTCCGGGGTATCGGACATCAGCGCCGCAAAGTCATTGGTAAAGACATAGGTCCCGGTGTAATCCGGGTTTTTGTCGCCGGTAACTCGCGTATTGCCAGCGCACAGGAAGCAGTCCGGGTCATGTGCAGGCAGTACCTGCTTAGACGGAGTTTCCTGCGCCCCTTGCCACGGGCGTTTGGCGCGATGCGGTGAGACGAGGATCCACTGCCCGGTGAGCGGGTTAAAACGGCGATGTGGATGATCGACAGGATTGAATTGCGTCATGATTGGTCCTTAATCCGAATATCCCTGCGGGTGGCGTGACTGCCAGTGCCAGGTATCTTGTGCCATTTCATCCAGTGTGCGGGTCACGCGCCAGTTGAGCTCGCGATCGGCTTTGCTGGCATCAGCCCAGTAGGCAGGAAGATCGCCATCACGGCGCGGGGCGAAATGGTAATTAACCGGTTTACCACAGGCTTTGCTGAAGGCGTTGACCACGTCCAGCACGCTGCTGCCGATGCCTGCACCGAGGTTATAAATATGCACACCCTGTTTGCCTGCCAGTTTTTCCATGGCGGCAACGTGGCCGTCGGCGAGATCCATCACGTGGATATAGTCGCGTACGCCGGTGCCATCTTCAGTAGGGTAGTCATTGCCAAATATGGCAAGAGACTCGCGGCGGCCAACGGCTACCTGCGCGATGTAAGGCATCAGGTTGTTTGGAATACCTTGCGGATCTTCCCCCATATCTCCCGATGGATGAGCACCAACCGGGTTAAAGTAGCGCAGCAGGGCAATGCTCCAGTCGGGCTGCGCTTTTTGCAGATCGGTCAGGATTTGTTCCACCATCAGCTTGCTTTTGCCGTACGGACTCTGCGGCGTGCCGGTGGGGAAGCTTTCAACGTAAGGAATTTGCGGCTGATCGCCATAGACGGTCGCGGAGGAGCTGAAAATGAAGTTTTTCACGTTAGCAGCGCGCATTGCATTCACCAGACGCAGAGTGCCGTTGACGTTGTTGTCATAGTACTCCAGCGGCTTGGCAACGGATTCTCCAACGGCTTTTAAACCGGCAAAATGGATGACCGTATCAATGGCATGATCGTGCAGAATTTCGGTTATCAGCGCTTCGTTACGGATGTCTCCTTCCACGAAGGTCGGATGCTTGCCGCCTAAACGCTCAATGACGGGCAGTACGCTGCGCTTGCTGTTGCAGAGATTGTCCAGGATCACCACTTCGTGACCGTTTTTCAGCAACTGCACGCAAGTGTGGCTTCCAATGTAACCGCTACCACCTGTAACCAATACTCTCATAATTCGCTCCGTTAAGCCTATGGTATGCAATAACCATAGCATAACAAAGATGCGAAAAGTGTGACACGGAATAAATTAGTGGAATCGTTTACACTCCGGTGTTTTCACTCGATGCTGCCAGTTACTTTATTATAAATCATTATGTTAGGTTGTTATTTCAGCACTTGTCTGAAAAAAAAGCAGAAAAAAGGGCGTGATAAACGCCCTGACATGAAAATTAACGCAGAGAGGTTTGTCGATAGGCGTAGATATCACCCTCGGGTACAAACTCTAGCCGATGGGTAATGCAGCCCGGGGCATCTTCGGCGTGATGAGAGACAAACAAAAGCTGAGTTTCACCTTCACCGATCAGGACATCCACAAACCGACGGATCAGTTGACGGTTGAGCGGATCTAATCCTTGCAACGGTTCATCGAGGATCAGCAACGTAGGATGTTTTACCAGTGCACGAACAATCAATGCCAGCCGCTGCTGCCCCCAGGAAAGACTATGAAATGGCGCATCCGCGGTACGTTTATCGATGCCCAGAATATCCAGCCACTGTTGTACCAGCTTGTGCTGCCTGTCGGAGACGGCCTGATAAATGCCGATTGAATCGAAATAACCGGAGAGAATAACGTTGCGAACTGTCGTACTTACCCGGTAATCCAGATGCAGGCTGCTGCTGACATAGCCAATGTGTTTTTTGATATCCCAGATAGTTTCACCGCTGCCCCGGCGGCGGCCAAACAGGGTCAGGTCGTTGCTATATCCCTGGGGATGATCGCCGGTGATTAAACTGAGCAGGGTTGATTTCCCCGCACCGTTGGGACCGATGATTTGCCAGTGTTCCCCCGGATTTACCCGCCAACTCAGATGATGCAGGATAGGGCGATCGTTATACGAGACGGTGCCGTCGTTAAGCACAATGCGCGGCTCGTTATCTGACAACGTGTGGCGCACCGAAGGCTCATCCGGTTCGGGTAACTGGATGCCTTCCAGCCGTTCGCTATGGGCAAGCTGAGCGATTAATGCCTGTTGCAGAAGGTCTGTTTTTGCGCCGGTTTCCGTCAGCGTGCAATCGGCAAGCACGCCGGCAAACTGCACGAACTCGGGAATTTCATCAAAGCGGTTTAGCACCAGCACCAGCGTTAAACCGGCCTGGTGCAACTCAGCGAGCAAATCTGCTAACTGGCGGCGGGACGCGACGTCCAGCCCGTCAAAGGGTTCATCAAGGATCAGCAAATCTGGCGTGGACATTAATGCCTGGCAGAGCAGAGTTTTGCGGGTTTCACCGGTGGAAAGGTATTTGAAACGCCTGTTGAGCAGGGCAGAAATGCCAAACTGCTGCGCCAGCGTAGCGCAGCGGGCGGGGTCGTGAACCTCATCCTGAATGATTTCTGCGGTGGTGCGCCCGGTGTCGTCTTCACCGGGACTAAGAAGATCGGTGTTGTTTCGCTGCCACTCGTCGCTGACCAGCTTTTGGAGCTGCTCAAAGGAGAGTCGGGTAATACGTGTGAACTGGCAGCGGCGTTCGCCTTTCAGGAGCGGCAACTCGCCCGCCAGCGCGCGGGCCAGCGCAGATTTCCCACTGCCGTTAGAGCCAACAAACGCCCAGCTATCACCCGCGTTTAACGTCAACGCATCTAACTGGAGCGTTTTTGTGTCGCTAAGACGAAACGTGCCTTGCGAAATTTGCAATGATGACATTTTGTATCCCATTATTTGCAGCGATGAATAACTGGGATACGTGTTCTTCAGGCTGATGTCAATTAACTCAGCACAGTGTGGCGATAATCACTCTGTCCGCATTAAAATATGCTGTGACGTTAGCGCCTTCCGTTAATGTGTGGGTCTGCTCTATCGGCAACGTCGCGCACAGCGTCTGGCCGTCTGGCAAGGTCATCAACACTTCACACTGCTCAGCTCCGCGTTCGATATGGCTAATTGTACCCTGCAACTGGTTATCGGCGGCCTGGGCAATGGCGTCGTCCTGAGTGATTCCCACCCACGGCGCTTTCAACAGAATCAGGACTTCTTTGCCTTCTTCAAGCCCGAGACGCTCGCCGCTTTGCGCAGTGATTGCTACTTTCAGGCGCGTTTCGCCATCCGCCAGCAGGACGTCGACATGCTGTTGGACCTGAACGTGGTCGCGGGCGGTAATGGTGCCAAACCACTGGTTACGGGCGCTGGTTTGCAGCGAAAAGCGAGAGATCGCCGCCAGCAGGCTATTGAGTGGCAGGGCATCGTCATCGCTCAAAACATCGAAGGCTTTCTGTTGGATTTGCGCTAATAAATCATACAGCTGGATTAAGCGTTGGCCATAGCGCGTTAACACCGCGCCGCCGCCGCCTTTGCCGCCAGTGGCGCGCTCAACCAGCGTTTGCTCACTGAGCTGGTTCATTTCGTTAATCGCATCCCAGGCGCTTTTATAACTGATACCTGCATCCTTTGCGCCCTGACTGATGGAGCCGGAAAGCGCAATGTGTTTAAGCAGAGAAATGCGACGGGGATCGGCAAACAGTTTTTGCTGAAGTTTCAGCGTAAGAAGGATTTCGGCCTGCATCACAAGCTCCTGGCAAAAGGGGTATTGTGACGGAAAACCGCGCGCGCGCAAAGCCAACCGCACAAAAGGGGAGTGCTTTTCTGTGTTATGTGGTTAGAATACAACTAAGGACTATATCTGGAGTTGACCATGTTAGAGTTATTGAAAAGTCTGGTATTCGCCGTAATCATGGTACCTGTGGTAATGGCCATCATTCTGGGTCTGATTTACGGACTGGGTGAAGTGTTTAACATTTTCTCCGGTATCGGTCAGAAAGACCAGTCCAGACAGAATCATTGATTCCCCAAACGCCCGCTCAGTCGGGCGTTTATATTTTTTGCCTGCCAACTCGTTTTCTCAAGATCTTGCTTTCCCTGCCGATATTTTCTTTGTGTAACCTCTAATTGGTATCAATAACCACTGGGAAAATCCTGATTTACTCGCTATATTTGCGCCTACATAACGAAACGCAAAGGAGTTACAGATGGCACGTACATGGTTACGCTTGTTTGCAGGGGCAACACTTTCTCTTACCGTTGCCGGACATGCGCTGGCGGATGAAGGAAAGATTACCGTTTTTGCAGCTGCTTCGCTGACCAACGCGATGCAGGACATTGCAACGCAATATAAAAAAGAGAAGAACGTTGATGTTGTCTCCTCTTTTGCTTCTTCTTCCACGCTGGCGCGTCAGATTGAAGCAGGCGCTCCGGCCGATCTGTTTATTTCTGCCGATCAGAAATGGATGGACTACGCGGTAGACAAGAAGTCGATTGATACCGCATCGCGTGAAACGCTGCTGGGTAACAGTCTGGTGGTGGTTGCGCCGAAAGCCAGCGCGCAGAAAGACTTCACCATTGACAGCAAAACCAACTGGACCAGTCTGTTGAACGGTGGACGCCTGGCTGTTGGCGATCCAGAACATGTTCCGGCGGGCATTTATGCCAAAGAAGCGCTGCAAAAACTGGGTGCATGGGATACCCTGGCCCCGAAACTGGCTCCTGCTGAAGACGTGCGCGGTGCGCTGGCACTGGTAGAGCGTAACGAAGCGCCGCTGGGGATCGTCTATGGTTCCGATGCTGTTGCCAGTAAGGGCGTAAAAGTTGTTGCGACTTTCCCGGAAGATTCGCACAAAAAAGTGGAATACCCTATCGCGATTGTTGATGGACACAAAAACGCAACGGTTAGCGCGTTCTATGATTACCTGAAAGGACCGCAGGCTGCTGAAATCTTTAAACGTTATGGATTTACGACCAATTAATGATACTGACCGATCCTGAATGGCAGGCCGTCATCCTGAGCCTGAAAGTTTCTTCCCTGGCTGTGTTGTTTAGTTTGCCGTTTGGGATCTTCTTTGCCTGGCTGCTTGTGCGATGCAAGTTCCCGGGCAAAGCGCTGCTCGACAGCGTTCTGCATTTGCCACTGGTTCTGCCGCCGGTCGTAGTGGGCTATCTGCTGTTAGTCGCCATGGGGCGGCGTGGATTCATCGGTGAATGGCTGTACGACTGGTTTGGCATTACCTTTGCTTTTAGCTGGCGCGGTGCGGTACTGGCTGCGGCGGTGATGTCTTTTCCTCTGATGGTACGGGCAATTCGTCTGGCGCTGGAAGGTGTTGACGTCAAGCTGGAGCAGGCGGCCCGCACGCTGGGAGCTGGACGCTGGCGCGTATTCATGACCATTACGCTACCGCTGATGCTGCCCGGCATTATTGTCGGTACGGTGCTGGCGTTCGCGCGTTCCCTCGGGGAGTTCGGCGCAACCATTACTTTTGTTTCCAACATTCCTGGCGAAACCCGCACCATTCCTTCGGCGATGTATACCCTGATCCAGACTCCCGGCGGCGAAAGCGCGGCGGCGAGGTTGTGTATCATTTCTATTGTTTTAGCGCTGATTTCGCTGCTGATTTCTGAATGGCTGGCGCGTATTAGCCGTGAGCGAACGGGGCGATAATTATGCTGGAACTCAATTTCTCCCAGACGCTGGGGACGCATTGCCTGACGCTCAACGAAACGCTGCCAGCCAGCGGCATCACCGCTATTTTTGGCGTTTCCGGCGCGGGCAAAACCTCACTGATTAACGCCATCAGCGGCCTGACGCAGCCGCAGTCCGGACGCATCGTGCTCAACGGTCGGGTCTTAAACGACGTCGAGAACGGTATCTGTTTAACGCCGGAAAAACGCCGGGTGGGCTATGTTTTCCAGGATGCGCGCCTGTTCCCGCACTATAAAGTGCGCGGCAACCTGCGTTACGGAATGGCGAAAAGCATGGCCGGACAGTTTGATAAGCTGGTGGCGCTGTTGGGTATTGAACCGCTGCTTGACCGTTTGCCAGGCGGTCTTTCTGGCGGTGAAAAGCAGCGTGTCGCCATCGGTCGGGCGCTGCTGACCGCGCCTGAGTTATTGTTGCTTGATGAGCCGTTAGCCTCGCTGGATATACCGCGTAAACGCGAACTGCTGCCTTACCTGCAACGCCTTGCACGTGAAATCAATATTCCGATGCTGTATGTCAGCCACTCGCTTGATGAGATTTTGCACCTGGCAGACAAAGTGATGGTGCTGGAGAACGGGCAGGTCAAAGCGTTTGGTTCGCTGGAAGATGTCTGGGGTAGCAGCGTGATGCACCCCTGGCTGCCTAAGGAACAGCAAAGCAGTATTCTGAAAGTCAGCGTGCTGGAACATCATCCACACTATGCGATGACCGCGTTGGCGCTCGGCGATCAGCATCTGTGGGTCAATAAGCTGGAGCAACCGCTGCAAACCGCGCTGCGTATTCGTATTCAGGCATCTGATGTTTCACTGGTGCTCCAACCACCCCAGCAGACCAGTATTCGTAATGTGCTGCGGGCAAAAGTCGCGCAATGCTATGACGATAACGGTCAGGTGGAAGTTCAGCTTGAGGTGGGCGGTAAGACGCTGTGGGCAAGGATCAGCCCATGGGCCAGGGATGAACTGGGTATCAAACCTGGCCTGTGGCTGTACGCGCAAATTAAGAGCGTATCGATTACCGCCTGATTACAGCAGGTGGGAGTAGATAAATTTAGCGATGCTGTCTGTGGTGTTGTCACCAATCACGATGTTGGCGCGGGCTTTGACCGCGTCATCCGCGTTGCCCATCGCCACGCCGGTACCTGCGGCTTCCAGCATGCTGATATCGTTAAAGTTATCGCCAAAGGCAATCACGTTTTCCATTGACCCTCCCTGTGCTTCAATCCACTGGGTAAGGCGTCGTCCTTTGCTGTTGCCTTTACGGGCAATGTCGACCTGATCGTGCCAGGACCATTCACACTCCAGCCCCAGCTGTTGCTCAACGTACTGGCCAAACTGCTGCAGTTTCGGAATATCTTCGTCGGTCAGGGCAAATTTCCAGACGGCGTTGACGTCATGTGCGGCCTGCGCCAGCGAAGGTACCTGAGTGAAGGTCGGGCGCTGTTCCGGCGGCAGAGTTTGTGCCCAGTTAGCGGTACGCACCACATGCCCGGTTGGGCGCTCATACAGCATGGCCTCATCCACATACATCAGCCCTTGGATCTGATGTTCATCAAGCATTTCGATCAGCTGTAATGCCTGGTCTACCGGGAGGGGATCGGATTCCAGTACCTTTTTTGCCTGATAATCATACAAGTAGGTACCGTTACAGCAAATTGCAGGTGTATCCAGCGCCAGTGCCTGATAAAAAGGATGAATAGCAACGTGATGGCGACCTGTGACAATGATAAGTTGGTAGCCTGCTTCTCTGGCGCGCGAGAGCGCTTCGAGAGAGGATGGCAGCAAGGTTTTTTTCGGGGTCAACAGGGTACCGTCTAAATCCAGGGCAATCACGCGTGCGGTCATAGTTTTTTCCAGATTAAGGTTGAGAATTTTGTCTGCTGGAATGGTACACCGAGACGGGAGCCGGACAAAATTCTGAGCCTTAATTAAGCATTCACCGTTAAAAGCGTCTACCTTAGGCGTGTGTCAGGCAATTGCAGCCACCTGCCAAAAAGCAAAGGAGTATTCATGAAGCAAACCGTTTATACCGCCAGCCCTGAAAGTCAGCAAATCCACGTCTGGAGCCTGAATCACGATGGTTCTCTGACGCTGACGCAGGTGGTTGATGTACCGGGTCAGGTACAGCCGATGGTCGTCAGCCCGGATAAGCGTTACCTCTATGTTGGCGTGCGCCCGGAGTTTCGCGTGTTGGCTTATCGTATTGCGCCTGATGACGGTGCGCTGACCTTCGCGGCAGAGTCTGCGCTGCCGGGGAGCCCGACGCATATTTCTACCGATCATCAGGGACGTTTCGTGTTTGTCGGCTCTTATAACGCGGGTAGCGTGAGCGTCACGCGTCTGGAAGATGGTCTGCCGGTGGAACTGGTTGACGTGGTTGAAGGTCTGGATGGTTGCCACTCAGCCAACATCTCTCCGGATAACCGTACCCTGTGGGTTCCGGCGTTGAAACAGGATCGTATCTGCCTGTTTGACGTAAGCGATGATGGCCATCTGGTCGCGGAGGATCCGGCTGAAGTAACTACCGTTGAAGGCGCGGGCCCGCGTCATATGGCGTTCCATCCGAATAAGCAATATGCCTACTGCGTGAACGAGCTGAACAGCTCTGTTGATGTCTGGGAGCTGAAAGATCCGTACGGCAAGATTGAGTGCGTGCAGACGCTGGATATGATGCCTGCTGATTTCGCGGATACCCGTTGGGCAGCAGATATTCATATAACACCGGATGGTCGTCATCTGTATACCTGTGATCGTACCGCCAGCCTGATTACGGTCTTTAGCGTGTCTGAAGATGGCAGCGTGCTGACCAAAGAAGGTTTCCAGCCTACCGAAACTCAGCCGCGCGGTTTTAATATCGATAACAGAGGTAAATACCTGATTGCAGCCGGACAAAAATCGCACCATATCGCGGTGTACGAGATTGCTGGCGAACAAGGGTTGCTGACGGAGAAAGGTCGTTACGCGGTAGGACAAGGCCCGATGTGGGTGGTGGTTAACGCGTACTAAAACGCTAGCGTTACAAACAATCCGCAATCTTGTGAAGATTGCGGATTGTTTTGTTCATTTAACGAGCGGTAGATTTTCATGACATTCAGCAACGGATGTCCAAAGACTGTCTTTGTCATCTGCCCATAAATTAAGCAGAAGAGAGAAAAAGCGTTCAGCGGGAGGTGAGAGGATAGCGTCTTTACGCCGAATAACTCCCAGCGTGCGTCTAATCACAGGCTCAACCAGTGGGATCCCTATCAGCGTTGGATGCGGCGTTTGCGGCATTGCTAACCCTGGTAATGCGGAAACACCCAGTCCAGCTTCAACCAGACCCAGCGAAGTGGACAGATGACGAACCTCGTAAAACCAGTTCAATTTCCATGGTTTATCGGCCAAATGTTGTTCAATCAATAATCGGTTACCGCTTGAGGAACGAACGCCTATCAGTTTGTAATTCAGCAATTCTTGCCACTCAACCAACTGCTTATTAGCGAGCGGATGATCGCGTCGACAAGCCAGAACAAACGGTTCATTAACCAGTGGAGTGAACTCGATAGAGGAATTTGTGATGTTGTTCATGTTTATTCCAAAATCAGCCTCATTGCAAAGTACGGATTCCATACAATTATTCGTCCCTTGTTCAATAATTCGCACTTTGATATTGGGATACCGCTCATTAAATTTTCCTATTGCCAACGGCAAGAAATAGAAAACCGCGGTAGGAATACAGGACAGTGTCACTATGCCATGATGATGAACATTCACATCGCTAATATTAAAAATAGTTTCATCTAATGCCCTAATTAATTCTCTGGCTTCAGGTAAAAGCATTTTCCCCGCTTTTGTTAATGTCACTTTGCGAGTTGTTCTTTCAAAGAGTTGAGTGTGTAAATACTCTTCCATCTTTTTAATCCTGCGCGTTAATGCAGGTTGCGTAATATTAAGTAACTTGGCAGCATTGTTAAAAGAATCGGACTCTGCCAGTGTGACAAACGCCTTCATGCTCGATAACTCGTGTTTCATTTTGACTCCGGACTCAATCGGGGAAGACCCTGTCTAAGATGAAAGTGTTCAGTGTATCTGCAATTCATCACTTTTAATTAATAAAAATAAATCACTAATCACGAAAATGAAGTCATTAGTCACCCTAATCATGACATGCAACCATGTACATAGTAGAAATAATATTGAAGAGAGCATTGTCATGAAAAAAATACCTTGCGTTATGATGCGCGGAGGAACCTCCAGAGGCGCGTTTTTATTAGCTCAAGACCTGCCAGAAGAAGAAAAATTGCGTGATGAAATATTGATTGGGATTATGGGTTCTGGCAATGCGTTGGAAATAGATGGCATTGGCGGTGGCAATCCGTTAACCAGTAAAGTCGCGATTATTAGTCTTTCAAACGACCCCAACGCTGATATCGATTATTTATTTGCTCAGGTACTGGTACATGAGCAACGGGTCGATACCACACCCAACTGTGGCAATATGCTTTCCGCCGTTGGTGCGTTTGCTATTGAAAAGGGGTTGATTGCTGCTTCTACGCCGACCACCCGCGTACGCATTCGCAATGTGAACACCAACACGTTTATCGAAGCTGATATACAGACGCCGCATGGTGTTGTTGAGTATGAAGGAACGGCAAGAATTGACGGCGTCCCGGGAACATCGGCCCCTATTGCGTTGACGTTTCTTAATGCCGCAGGTTCTAAAACCGGGCATATTTTTCCGACGGGCCAACACATCGATTATATCAACTCAGTTCCGGTGACCTGTATGGATATGGCGACACCTGTCGTAATTATTCCTGCCGAATACCTTGGGAAAACGGGCTATGAATCAGCGGAAGAACTGGATGCAGACAACGAATTATTGTCGCGCATTGAGTCTATTCGTTTACAGGCCGGTGAAGCTATGGGGCTGGGTGATGTCAGCAATAAGGTTCTCCCAAAACCGATTCTCATCTCTGCACCTCAACACGACGGCGAAATTAATGTTCGTTATTTTATGCCGCACTCTTGCCATAAAGCGCTGGCGATTACTGGGGCGATAGCTATCGCCAGCAGCTGTGTCATTAACGGTACTGTTTCGCGTCAGGTAACGGCGGGTGCGCATTACGGGAATATCACTATCGAACATCCCGGAGGCACTCTTGATATTCATTTAACCAATAAAGGGGATGAACCTGAAACTATCAGAGCTTCGGTTATTCGTACCGCCAGAAAAATATTCTCTGGTGATGTTTTCCTTCCCTGACAGCATTGGCCTCATTTCTCTGCGATCGCAGAAAAACGAAAAATACTGTATTGCCTGTACAGATTATTCAGGATTAATAAATGAACGTTAAATCATTATGGAAGCTAATTTTAATATTAGCGATCCCCTGTATTATTGGTTTGATTCCTGCCCCTGCGGGATTAAGTGAACTAGCGTGGGTGCTGTTTGGTATTTATCTTGCGGCCATTGTCGGACTGGTGATTAAACCGTTTCCTGAACCGGTGGTGTTATTGATTGCCGTTGCCGCCTCTATGGTGGTTGTCGGAAATTTAGGCCATGGCGTACTGAAGACCAGCAGCGTACTGAGCGGTTATGCTTCCGGTACGACATGGCTGGTTTTCTCCGCGTTTACGTTAAGTGCTGCTTTTGTGACGACGGGGCTGGGTAAGCGCATTGCTTATATTCTGATCGGCAAAATTGGTAACACCACGCTTGGCCTTGGCTATGTGACCGTATTCCTTGATCTGGTATTAGCTCCGGCAACACCGTCAAATACCGCGCGAGCGGGAGGAATCGTATTACCCATCATCAATAGTGTGGCGGTGGCGCTGGGTTCTGAACCGGATAAGAGCCCGCGCCGTGTCGGTCACTACCTGATGATGTCGGTCTATATGGTCACTAAAACAACCAGCTATATGTTTTTTACCGCGATGGCGGGAAACATTCTGGCGTTGAAGATGATCAACGATATCTGTCACTTGCAGTTGAGTTGGGGCGGATGGGCGCTTGCTGCAGGTCTGCCAGGACTGGTCATGCTGTTGGCGACGCCGCTCGTTATCTATTTTATGTATCCACCTGAAATTAAAAAGGTTGATAACAAAACCATCGCTAAAGCTGGCCTTCAGGATTTAGGACCAATGAAAGGGCGCGAAAAAATGCTGCTGGGCATTTTCGTTCTCGCATTATTGGGATGGATCTTCAGTAAAAGCCTCGGTGTTGATGAATCAACGGTGGCGATTGTCGTCATGGGTACGATGCTTTTATTTGGCGTAGTCACCTGGGATGATGTGGTTAAAAATAAGGGCGGCTGGAATACATTAATCTGGTACGGCGGTATTATCGGTTTAAGTTCGTTATTATCGAAAGTGAAATTCTTCGACTGGTTAGCCGAACTGTTCAAAAACAATCTCGACTTTGGTAATCACGGCAACGTGGCGTTCTTCGTTATTTTGTTCCTGAGCATTATTGTTCGATATTTCTTTGCCTCAGGCAGCGCATATATTGTGGCAATGATGCCGGTATTTGCCATGCTGGCGAATGTCTCCGGCGCACCACTGATGTTAACCGCGCTGGCATTACTCTTCTCTAACTCCTATGGCGGAATGGTTACCCATTATGGCGGTGCCGCGGGTCCGGTTATTTTTGGAGTTGGCTATAACGATATTAAATCGTGGTGGCTGGTGGGGGGCATGTTGACCTTACTGACCTTTATTGTCCATATCACTCTCGGCGTGTGGTGGTGGAGCATGTTGATTGACTGGAACATGCTGTAAATCATAAACCAGGTTTAAAACTTTTTATTGGCTGTGCGCTTATGTAAGCACAGGACTACGGAGTATCAAATGATTAAGCTGTATGAAAAAGGAATTTATCTCTCCGATAATAATGAAATTGTAGCTGAGGATTCTTTGCCTCGGCATATCTGCAAAGAGGATGCGAAAAAAGGAACTATAGCGTGGTCGATTCTCTCCGCGCATAATACGTCCGGTGATATGAATAAGCTTAAAATTAAGTTTGATTCATTAGCCTCACACGATATTACCTTTGTCGGTATTATTCAGACTGCAAAAGCCTCTGGCATGGAACGTTTTCCGCTGCCGTATGTTCTGACTAACTGCCATAACTCATTATGTGCGGTAGGGGGAACTATTAACGGTGACGATCATATGTTTGGTCTGTCTGCGGCACAGCGTTACGGCGGAATCTTTGTGCCGCCACATATTGCTGTTATCCATCAATACATGCGTGAAATGATGGCGGGCGGCGGCAAAATGATCCTTGGCTCAGACAGCCATACACGTTACGGCGCATTGGGTACGATGGCGGTAGGAGAAGGGGGCGGTGAGCTGGTCAAGCAGCTGCTAAACGACACCTGGGACATTGATTATCCTGAGGTCGTTGCCGTTTATCTTACCGGGAAACCCGCAGCAGGTGTTGGTCCACAGGATGTGGCGTTAGCGATCATTGGCGCGGTATTTAAAAATGGCTACGTCAAAAATAAGGTCATGGAGTTTGTCGGCCCTGGTATTCGTCATCTCTCAACGGATTTTCGCAACAGCGTTGATGTGATGACCACCGAAACCACCTGTTTGAGCTCCGTCTGGCAAACGGATGATGAAACTCGTAGTTGGCTGGCATTACATGGACGTGAACAAGACTATCGCCAGCTCAGTCCGCAGCCGATGGCCTGGTACGACGGTTGTATTTATGTTGATTTGAGTGCGATTAAGCCGATGATTGCGCTGCCATTCCATCCAAGTAATGTCTATGAGATTGATACTCTCAATGAGAATCTGACGGACATTCTCCGGGAGATTGAAGTTGAATCTGCACGTATCGCTCAGGGTAAAGCCAGCCTCTCGTTGTTGGATAAAGTAGAAAATGGTCGCTTAAAAGTACAGCAGGGGATCATTGCTGGATGCTCGGGCGGCAACTATGAAAACGTGATTGCTGCGGCGCAGGCATTACGCGGTCAATCCTGCGGTAATGATGCTTTCTCGCTTGCTGTCTACCCCTCGTCACAACCGGTGTTTATGGATTTAGCGCAGAAAGGTGTTGTTACAGATTTACTGGGCGCGGGGGCTGTCATCAGAACCGCATTCTGCGGTCCGTGCTTTGGCGCGGGCGATACGCCAATCAACAATGGTCTTAGCATCCGCCATACCACGCGTAACTTCCCTAACCGTGAAGGCTCGAAACCGGGCAATGGTCAAATGTCAGCCGTTGCGCTGATGGATGCGCGATCAATTGCGGCTACGGCAGCCAACGGAGGATTCCTCACTGCTGCGACGGATCTGGACTGCTGGGATACGGTGCCAGACTATGCGTTTAATCCTGCACCTTATAAGAGTCGCGTATACCAGGGGTTCGTGAAAGGGGCTACGCAGCAGCCGCTCATTTACGGCCCGAACATTAAAGACTGGCCGGAACTGGGCGCATTAACGGAAAATATTCTGCTAAAAGTGGCCTCGAAGATCCTTGATGATGTGACAACAACGGATGAGCTTATCCCGTCCGGTGAAACCTCGTCGTATCGCTCTAATCCACTAGGACTGGCGGAATTTACGCTGTCTCGACGAGATCCCGGGTATGTGGGAAGAAGTAAAGCGACGTCGGAGCTGGAAAAAAGGCGCGTGGAGGGGGGCGACGTCAGCGAACTGGCGTCAGTTTTCGAACGCATCCAACAGATTGCCGGTCAGGAAAATGTGCAACCGTTGGATACTGAGATTGGTAGCATGATTTACGCCGTCAAACCTGGCGATGGCTCGGCGCGCGAGCAGGCGGCGAGCTGTCAGCGAGTGATTGGTGGCCTGGCAAATATTGCCCAGGAATATGCCACCAAGCGTTACCGTTCCAACGTTATCAACTGGGGTATGCTACCGCTCCAGATGGCAGAGCAACCTTCATTTGAAGTGGGTGACTATATCTATATTCCCGGTATTCGCCGCGCCTTAGATGAGTGCAGTAAAGAAATCGAAGCGTATGTGCTTCACGATGATGGTGAGGTGAGTGAAATCAGAGTGTATATGGAAAGCCTGACCGCAGAAGAGCGTGAAATTATTAAGGCAGGGAGTTTGATTAACTTTAATAAGTCGCGTTTGGTGTAACACTAATTGTATGCCGGAGAGGGCGATTTTCGTCGCCATCCGGCACATTGCCCGGCAGAGCATGAATCTGCCGGGCTTACATCAGAGAATGACGTTTACTGCTTAGGTTCAGCAACCACTTTGCTACCGATACCGCGGTTGTTGTATTCCCACATACGGTTGAAGTTGGTGTCGTTCAGGTTACGCTGGATTTCACCTTTGTCATCTTCCGCACCGGTATTACCGGCAAACGGGCGTTTTGCGATAACGCTGTCAGCCCATGGTTTTGCCATGTTAAAGCCTTCGTTAATCACGCTGTCACGAATCACGATCTGACCGTTAGTGTTGGAATCGACATCCAGCGAGCGGCCTAACTGCGCCACGCCATCGCCACTTGCCGTGAAGCGGCTATTAATCGCCAGGAAACCGTAGTAGATGTTTGACAGGGTAGCCGGTGCGAACACATAGGCTTCCTGCTGGGTACGGGAGTTCACTACGCGGAAATCGGTGTTATCGAACACTACGGCACCGCGACCGGAAACGATATCCACATCGCCTTCAATGTAGCTGTTGGTTACCAGCGTACGCGGTTGACGATCGTTTTCCAGACGGTTTTGTACACCGCTATTGGTCACGAAGAAGGTATTCTGGCGGCCCAGGATATTGACCTTGTTGATCTGCACTTTATCGCCATCAGTACGCAGTGCAACGGCCGGGTGGTTACCCGCATCAACGCTGTCACCCAGGTTGTTTTCGATGGTCAGGTTCTGCAATTGCAATCCGTTGTTTTGCGACCAGACGACAGCAGAACACATCACGCCAATATTCGTGCCGCGTTTGTTCTGACAATTATCAAACATATACCACGCAGGTTTACCCGGCATATATTTACCGGCTGGGTTCACCGTACGACGCCAGTCAGCGGTGCTCATTTCACCGTCAATGGCCTGGCCAATTTTCACATCAAGCGGTTTTTCGCCCATGCCGTACAGCGTCAGGCTACCTGTTGCTGCCGGGATATATACCGTGCCCTGGTACTCGCCTGGCATAATCGCGATGTACTGACGTTTGTTAGTACGTTTGATGATTGCTGCATCAACAGCGGCCTGAATGCTGGTATGGGTGACGCCCTGAGTCCCTGCCGGGCCAACGACGAAGTCAGGCTGTGCAGGCAGAGAAATAGAAGAAGGGCTCCACGGCGCAGTGTTTGGCGTCAGCGCAGAAAAATAGTGCGCAGTAACGAAGTTTTTCGCTTCATTAGCCGACAAAATCGGGCGCGAAGAGGTTCCTGGCGCGGTTTGATCGGAAGGAATTTGATCGGGCGGCGTAGAGCTACAGGCGGTCAGCGTCACGCCAAAAGCCATTGCCAGCGCCAGACGGGAAACTGATGATATGTTCACAGGTTGCTCCGGGCTTTGAAAGTTATCCATTAAAGCCTGCTTTTTTATACTAAGTTGAGCGAAACGGGAAGGCGAAAAGGTAAAAAGTTGTTTTTTATCGCAGCAATGTCTGGCGCGGAGAGTCTTTATATCACAAATAGATAACAATTATAGTTCTTCAGGTTGACAACATCCCTATAATCAAAAATAAATGTCTATACAACCTATGACAAGTGGTGAGTCGAATGCAGCAATTCTTCCCTGATGATGTTATCTGGCGCAATGTTCGTCTGGCGACTATGGACCCTGAACGTGGTACCCCATATGGGCTGTTGGACGGTCACGCGCTGATCGTCCGCCAGGGCAAGATTCGCGATATCGTCCCGGAATCATCTTTATATCTCACGCATGACAATACTTTTGATATGCAGGGCAGGCTGATTACGCCTGGCCTGATTGATTGCCATACGCATCTGGTCTTTGGCGGAAACCGCGCAGGTGAGTGGGAGCAGCGGCTAAATGGAGTCTCCTACCAGCAGATAAGCGCTCAGGGTGGGGGGATCAATGCCACCGTATCGGCGACCCGCAGCGCCACGGATGAACAACTCTTACACGTAGCCCATCAGCGGATGGAACAGCTGATCAAAGAAGGTGTTACGCTGCTGGAAATAAAATCCGGCTACGGCCTGGATTTGCCGACAGAAGAGAAAATATTGCGCGTGGTGGCAGCGCTGGCGGCAGAGAATATCGTTGAAATCAGCCCGACGCTGTTGGCTGCGCATGCAACTCCAGCGGAATACCGGGATGATCCTGACGGCTATATTACGCTGGTGTGTGAGACCATTTTGCCGCAATTGTGGGAACAAGGGCTGTTTGAGACCGTCGATCTGTTCTGTGAAAGCGTTGGTTTTTCGTTGGCACAGAGTGAGCGGGTGTTTCAGGCTGCGCAGGCGCTGGGCATCCCGATTAAAGGCCATGTCGAACAACTGTCATTGCTTGGCGGCGCACAGTTGGTAAGCCGCTACCACGGGCTATCCGCCGATCATATTGAATACCTCGATGAAGCGGGCGTGGCGGCGATGAGCCAAAGCGGTACGGTCGGCGTGCTGCTGCCCGGCGCATTCTATTTCCTCAAAGAGGAGCAGCGCCCACCGGTAGCGTTGCTGCGTCAATATCAGGTACCGATGGCGGTAGCGACAGATTTTAACCCCGGTACCAGTCCGTTTATCAGCCTGCACTGGGCGATGAATATGGCCTGCGTTCAGTTTGGCCTAACGCCGGAAGAAGCATGGGCGGGCGTAACCCGTCATGCGGCCCGGGCACTGGGGCGTCATGCCACCCACGGTCAATTGAAGGCCGGGTTTGTGGCCGATTTTGTGGTGTGGGATGCAACCCTCCCGGTCGAGATCCTGTATGAACCCGGGCGCAATCCGCTCTACCAACGCGTATTCAAAGGACAAATAGCATGACCAACTGGCAACCAGCCTCACCTGCGCTGTGGCAGGGACGTGATGACCGCGCCGAATCGCCGAATGCGCTGCGCCTGTTTCAGACTATCACCCTGAGCCCGACGTTTAGCCCAGAAATGTACCGCGAGCAGATAGCGTTGCTCGGGTTTGCCTGTGACGAAGGCGTTAAACGTAATCAGGGGCGCACGGGCGCTGCCGGAGCACCCGATGTGCTACGCAAGGCGTTGGCGAATTTAGCCAGTCATGATGGGCACAATCGACTGGTGGATCTGGGAAATATTGTGGCGCAGGCTCCCGATCTTGAGGGCGCGCAGCAGGCGTTACGCAATGCAGTACAGCGCTGTCAGCACGAGAACATGCGTACCTTTGTTTTAGGCGGGGGACACGAAACCGCCTTTGCGCACGGCGCGGGCGTACTGGATGCGTTCCCGCAGGCGAAAGTGGGGATAGTCAACTTCGATGCGCATCTCGATTTACGCCATGCCGGGCAGGCCACGTCCGGTACGCCGTTTCGCCAGCTGGCGCAGCTTTGCGATGAACAGCAGCGTGAATTTCACTATGCCTGTATCGGCGTCAGTCGGGCGGCAAACACCCAGGCGCTTTGGGATGAGGCCCAGCGGCTCGGTGTTACGGTGGTGGAGGATCTGCATCGTGATACGGCGCAGGCGCAGTTAGCGCAGTTCATTGCCAATCTGGATGTCATCTATATGACAATCGACCTCGACGTGCTGCCTGTGTGGGAAATGCCCGGCGTGTCGGCCCCCGCCGCGCTTGGCGTACCGTTGGCGACGCTGCTGAGACTGATTGAGCCTCTGTGTCGTAGCGGTAAACTCCTGGCGGTGGATATGGTTGAATTTAATCCACGCTATGACGATGATGGCAGAGCAGCACGCGTGGCGGCGCGATTAGGCTGGCAAATCGCCCACTGGTGGCACTGACATACCTGATGGCGTTGCGCTTATCAGGTTCGGGTAATGCCTGTAAACTCTAACCACTCACATTTTCAGCTTAAGGAAGGCTCACGCATGCTCCCATCCCGTTCTGCTCCGGCTCCTTTTTACGAAAAGGTCAAACAGGAGATCAGCGAAAAAATTGCCAGCGGTATCTGGCAGCCTCACGATCGCATTCCTTCTGAGGCAGAGCTGGTGGCGCAATATGGTTTCAGCCGCATGACTATCAACCGGGCGCTGCGTGAGTTAACGGATGAAGGTTTACTGGTGCGTTTACAGGGCGTGGGGACGTTTGTCGCCGAGCCAAAAGGCCAGTCCGCGCTGTTTGAAATCCGCAGCATCGCGGATGAAATCAACGCCCGTCAGCATCAGCACCGGTGTGAAGTGCTGACGCTGGAAAAAACCCAGGCCAACGCGCAGCAGGCTTTGGTGTTAAACGTCAAAGAAGGCACCTCCATTTTTCACTCTGTCATGGTGCACTACGAGAACGATCTGCCGGTACAGATTGAAGATCGCTGCGTGAATGCCGAAATTGTGCCGGAGTATCTGGCGCAGGATTACAGCCAGACCACGCCGCACGCATACCTGTCGCTGATAGCCCCTTTAACGGAAGGTGAGCATATTGTTGAAGCGGTACGTGCCAGCGCTGAAGAGTGCGCGCTGCTGAATATTAAAGAACACGATCCCTGCCTGCTGATTCGTCGTAAGACCTGGTCTGCGTCGTCCATAGTCTCTCATGCCCGCTTGCTGTTTCCAGGTTCTCGCTATCGGCTGCAAGGGCGGTTTATGTCCTGATACAGGACATGAAAACCGTGATTGCTGACGCAATATAATAAAAATGTATCCTAATTGTTAAAATCACCCTTGCGATGACTTGTATAGACAAGTATATATTTCTTATCTATCCGACGTTCGCGAGGAGTTTTCTGTCATGTCCCATAGCAAATATCGTCAGCAGGATATTCGTGCCCCGCGCGGCACCACCTTAACGGCCAAAAGCTGGCTGACCGAAGCGCCGCTGCGCATGCTAATGAATAATCTGGATCCCGATGTGGCGGAAAATCCGCATGAGCTGGTGGTATACGGTGGGATTGGCCGCGCCGCGCGGGACTGGGAATGTTATGACGCCATCGTCAACGCGCTGACCAAACTGGAAACCGATGAAACTCTGCTGGTCCAGTCCGGAAAACCGGTAGGCGTATTCAAAACTCACGACAACGCGCCGCGCGTGCTGATTGCCAACTCCAACCTGGTGCCACATTGGGCTACCTGGGAACACTTCAACGAACTGGACGCCAAAGGTCTGGCGATGTACGGCCAGATGACCGCCGGGAGCTGGATCTACATCGGCAGCCAGGGCATCGTGCAGGGGACTTATGAAACCTTCGTTGAGGCCGGGCGTCAGCATTATCAGGGTAACCTCAGCGGACGCTGGGTGCTGACCGCCGGGCTGGGCGGCATGGGCGGAGCGCAACCGCTAGCCGCTACGCTTGCGGGTGCGTGTTCGCTGAACATTGAATGCCAGCAAAGTCGAATTGATTTCCGTCTGCGTACCCGTTACGTCGACGAGCAGGCGACATCGCTTGACGATGCGCTGGCGCGTATCGACAAATACACCCGTGAGGGTAAAGCGGTCTCCATTGCGCTGTGTGCTAATGCCGCCGACGTTGTGCCGGAGCTGGTGAAGCGCGGTGTGCGCCCGGATATGGTCACCGACCAGACCAGCGCCCACGATCCGCTGCATGGTTATCTGCCGTGCGGCTGGAGTTGGGAAGAGTATCAGGCAAAAGCGGTGTCCGATCCCCAGGGCACGGTGCAGGCGGCGAAACGTTCAATGGCAACGCACGTTGAGGCGATGCTGGCGTTTAGCAAAATGGGTGTGCCGACGTTTGATTACGGCAACAACATTCGCCAGATGGCCAAAGAGATGGGCGTGGAAAACGCCTTTGATTTCCCCGGCTTCGTACCTGCTTATATTCGCCCCCTGTTCTGTCGCGGCATAGGCCCGTTCCGTTGGGTGGCGCTGTCGGGCGATCCGCAGGATATTTATAAGACTGATGCCAAAGTGAAAGAGATCGTGGCTGATGATAAGCACCTTCATCACTGGCTGGATATGGCGCGTGAGCGGATTAACTTCCAGGGCTTACCAGCGCGTATCTGCTGGGTCGGCCTGGAGTGGCGACAAAAGCTGGGGCTGGCGTTTAATGAAATGGTGCGTCGTGGTGAAGTATCCGCGCCGATTGTTATTGGCCGCGACCATCTGGACTCCGGTTCTGTTGCCAGCCCAAACCGCGAAACCGAAGCTATGCGCGACGGTTCAGACGCCGTATCCGACTGGCCGCTGCTGAACGCGCTGCTTAACACCGCCAGCGGCGCGACCTGGGTGTCGCTTCATCACGGCGGCGGGGTTGGCATGGGCTTCTCCCAGCATGCCGGGATGGTGATTGTTTGCGATGGCACCGATGAAGCTGCGGCGCGCATCGCCCGGGTATTACATAACGATCCCGCTACCGGGGTGATGCGCCACGCCGACGCCGGGTATGACATTGCGGTGGAGTGCGCCGTTGAAGAAGGGCTGAATTTGCCGATGGTTGCTGCGACGCAGGAGAAACGCTGATATGAACACCATGACTCTCACGCCGGGCCATCTGAGTTTTACCCAGCTACGTGAAATCTGGCATCAGCCGGTCAAACTGAGCCTGGATGCCGGGGCGATTGATGCAATCAACACCAGCGTCGCCTGCGTCAATAATATTGTCGCTGAAGGCCGTACGGCGTATGGCATTAATACCGGCTTTGGTCTGTTGGCTCAGACCCGTATCGCCACGGAAGATTTGCAGAATTTACAGCGTTCGCTGGTGCTTTCCCATGCGGCAGGCGTTGGCGAAGCGCTGGATGACGCAATGGTTCGCCTGATTATGGTGCTGAAAATCAACAGCCTGGCGCGCGGTTTTTCCGGCATCCGCTTGAGCGTGATTGAAGCGCTGATTGCGCTGGTGAATGCCGAGGTGTATCCACTGATCCCGGCGAAAGGGTCGGTGGGCGCATCGGGCGACCTGGCGCCGCTGGCACATATGTCGTTGACGCTACTGGGCGAAGGGAAAGCGCGCTGGCAGGGAGAATGGCTCCCGGCGACCGACGCGCTGAAAAAGGCCGGACTGGAGCCGATCACGCTGGAGGCGAAAGAGGGACTGGCGCTGCTCAACGGCACTCAGGCTTCCACCGCCTTTGCATTGCGCGGGTTAATTGAAGCTCAGGAACTGTTTGCGTCTGCGACGGTGTGCGGGGCGCTGACCACAGAAGCCGTGCTGGGCTCCCGTCGTCCGTTTGACGCCCGTATTCATGCCGCGCGAGGGCAGCGTGGGCAGATTGATGCCGCAACGCTGTACCGCCATGTGTTGACCGATTCCAGCGCGCTTTCGCAGTCGCATCATAACTGTGAAAAGGTGCAGGACCCGTATTCTCTGCGCTGTCAGCCACAGGTGATGGGGGCATGTCTGACACAAATGCGCCAGGTGATGGATGTTCTGCTGGTTGAAGCCAACGCGGTTTCCGACAACCCGCTGGTGTTTGCCGAAGAGGGCGATGTGATCTCCGGTGGGAATTTCCATGCTGAACCGGTGGCGATGGCGGCAGATAATCTGGCGCTGGCGATTGCGGAAATCGGCTCGTTATCAGAGCGGCGCATTGCGCTGATGATGGACAAACATATGTCGCAGTTGCCGCCGTTCCTGGTGAAAAATGGCGGGGTTAACTCCGGCTTTATGATTGCTCAGGTAACTGCCGCCGCGCTGGCGAGCGAGAACAAAGCGCTGGCGCATCCGCACAGTGTGGACAGCTTGCCGACATCTGCTAACCAGGAAGATCACGTGTCTATGGCTCCGGCGGCAGGGCGCAGACTGTGGGAGATGGCGGCAAATACGCGCGGCGTGATTGCCGTGGAGTGGCTGGCGGCGTGTCAGGGGATTGACCTGCGTGAAGGGTTAACCTCCAGCCCGTTGCTGGAGCAGGCGCGACAGGCGCTGCGCGAGCAGGTTGCCCACTACACGCAGGATCGCTTTTTTGCCCCGGATATTGAGTGCGCGACCGAATTGTTAGCGCAAGGAACGTTGCTGAAATTGTTGCCTGAATTTCTGTAGAAAATTGCCTGATGGCGACGCTGACGCATCTTATCAGGCCTACTGTCTGCTTTGTAGGCCGGATGAGGCTAAGCCGGCATCCGGCACAACACAGCTTAGCTAAACATCGCGGTGATCGAGGCGCTGGCGAGCGAGTGGAAATGGACGTTAAATCCAACCATCGCGCCGCTGGCACCTTCATCGACATCAATACACTCCACATCCAGTGCGTGAACTGTAAAGATATAGCGGTGGGTTTCCCCCTTCGGCGGCGCTGCGCCACCATAACCCGCTTTACCAAAATCTGTACGGGTCTGAATCACCCCATCCGGCAGCGCAACCAGCCCGGAGCCGAATCCTTGCGGGAGTACGCGGGTATCAGCCGGCAGATTTACTACCACCCAATGCCACCAGCCGGAGCCGGTTGGCGCATCAGGATCAAAGCAGGTCACGACAAAGCTTTTGGTTCCTGCGGGTACGTCATCCCACGCCAGATGCGGGGAAATATTATCCCCGTCATACCCCATAATGTTAAAGACGTGGCGATGCCCAAGCTTATCGCCATCGCGCAAATCGTTACTGATTAGTTTCATGCTGACTCCTCTCGTTAGCCAAAAAGTGTAGCCAGAAACCGTAGAGCTTACCGCTGATTAATCGCTAAAAAATGTTGCATTGCGCACAGCCTCGTTCACGGCCTGCGTCAGGCGACGCAACTGATCGGGCTGAATGATGTACGGCGGCATCAGGTAGATGAGCTTGCCAAACGGTCTTATCCACACGCCCTGTTCGACAAAGAACTTCTGTAACGCTGCCATATTCACCGGATGCGTGGTTTCGATTACGCCAATGGCGCCGAGCACGCGTACGTCCGCGACCCAACTGGAGTCCGCCGCCGGGGCGAGTTCTGCCCGCAGTTGCGCTTCAATGGCCGCTACCTGCGCGCGCCACTCGCCGGTTTCGATTAACGACAGGCTGGCGGAGGCGACGGCGCAGGCCAACGGATTGCCCATAAAGGTTGGGCCGTGCATGAAGCATCCGGCTTCACCATTGCTGATGGTTTCTGCGACCTGACGCGTGGTCAGGGTTGCAGAAAGGGTCATCGTACCGCCGGTTAACGCTTTGCCCAGGCACAAAATGTCCGGGGTTATGTCGGCGTGTTCGCAGGCAAACAGCTTGCCTGTACGACCAAATCCGGTGGCGATTTCATCGGCAATCAGCAGGATCCCTTCACGGTCGCACATCTTACGGATGCGTTTTAACCATTCGGGATGATACATGCGCATACCGCCAGCGCCCTGTACGATTGGCTCTAGGATCACCGCCGCAATTTCGTGGCGATGCGCGGCCATCAGACGGGCAAAAGGCACCATATCCAGTTCGTCCCACTCGCCTCCCATGCGGCTTTGTGGGGCTGGGGCAAACAGGTTCTCCGGCAGGTACCCCTTCCACAGACTGTGCATTGAGTTGTCGGGATCGCAGACCGACATCGCGCCGAAGGTATCACCGTGATAACCGTTACGAAATGTCAGGAAACGCTGGCGGGATTCACCTTTAGCCTGCCAGTATTGCAGCGCCATTTTCATTGCGACTTCTACGGCGACCGACCCTGAATCCGCGAGAAAAACGCACTCCAGCGCCTCTGGGGTCATCGCCACCAACTGGCGGCACAACGCAATGGCCGGGGCATGGGTAATGCCGCCAAACATCACATGCGACATGGTATCAATCTGCGTTTTCATCGCGGCATTCAGTTGCGGGTGATTGTAACCGTGGATTGCCGCCCACCAGGATGACATGCCGTCAATCAGCTTCTCACCGCTGGCTAAGATCAGTTCGCAACCTTCGGCACGCGCCACCGGATAAACCGGCAACGGGGAGGTCATGGAGGTGTATGGGTGCCAGATATGGCGTTGGTCAAACGCAAGATCGTCCGTTGTCATAATCGACTTGTAAACCAAATTAAAAAGATTTAGGTTTACGAGTCTACACCAAACTAACAACGAAACGTATACCAATATGGCTCATTCTTCTCGCTGGACAATGTCGCAAGTCACCGAATTATTTGAAAAACCACTGTTGGATCTGTTGTTTGAAGCGCAGCAGGTTCATCGTCAGCATTTCGATCCGCAGCAGGTTCAGGTCAGTACGTTGCTGTCGATTAAGACCGGTGCTTGCCCGGAAGATTGCAAATACTGCCCGCAAAGCTCCCGCTATAAAACCGGTCTGGAAACAGAACGGTTGATGGAGGTTGAACAGGTACTGGACTCGGCACGTAAGGCGAAGCAGGCCGGCTCAACGCGGTTTTGCATGGGCGCGGCGTGGAAAAACCCGCATGAGCGCGATATGCCGTACCTCGAGCAGATGGTGCAGGGCGTGAAAGAACTGGGGCTGGAAGCCTGTATGACGCTGGGCACGCTGGACGAATCTCAGGCCCAGCGCCTGGCCAATGCGGGTCTGGACTACTACAACCACAACCTCGACACCTCGCCGGAATTTTACGGCAATATCATCACCACCCGCTCGTACCAGGAGCGCCTGGACACGCTGGATAAAGTGCGCGAGGCGGGCATTAAAGTTTGCTCCGGCGGGATTGTTGGGCTGGGCGAAACGGTGACCGACCGCGCGGGTCTGCTGCTGCAATTAGCGAATCTGCCGACGCCGCCGGAAAGCGTGCCGATCAACATGCTGGTGAAAGTGAAGGGCACGCCGCTTGCCGATAACGACGACGTAGATGCTTTTGATTTTATTCGTACTATCGCCGTGGCGCGTATCATGATGCCGACCTCATACGTGCGTCTTTCTGCCGGGCGCGAGCAGATGAACGAACAAACCCAGGCGATGTGCTTTATGGCCGGGGCCAACTCGATTTTCTACGGCTGCAAACTGCTGACCACCCCGAACCCGAACGAAGATAAAGATTTGCTGTTATTTCGCAAGCTGGGTCTTAACCCGCAGCAAACTGCGGTACTGGCGGGCGATAACGAACAGCAACAACGTCTGGAGCAGGCGCTGCGTACCCCGGATACCGACGATTACTACAACGCGGCAACCGTATGACCTGGCAGCAAAAAATTGACGATGCGCTAACAGCGCGTCGTCGTGCTGATGCCCTGCGTCAGCGCTATGCAGTGACGCAGGGTGCCGGGCGCTGGCTGCAGGCCGATGGTCGCCAGTATCTGAATTTCTCCAGCAACGACTACCTCGGCTTAAGCCACCATCCGCAGATTATCTGCGCGTGGCAGCAGGGCGCTGAGCGTTTTGGCGTCGGCAGCGGCGGCTCGGGCCATGTCAGCGGTTATTCCGTTGCTCATCAGGCGCTGGAAGAAGAGCTGGCGCAGTGGCTCGGCTATTCCCGGGCGCTGTTGTTCATCTCTGGTTTTGCCGCCAATCAGGCGGTCATTGCCGCACTGATGGGAAAAGATGACAAGATTGTTGCCGACAGGCTCAGCCATGCCTCGCTGCTGGAGGCTGCCAGTCTTAGCCCTGCCGTGTTACGTCGCTTTACCCATAACGACTCGCAACATCTGGATCGTCTGCTGACAGCCCCCTGTCCGGGGCAGCAGCTGGTGGTCACCGAAGGCGTGTTCAGCATGGATGGCGACAGCGCGCCGCTGGCAGAAATCCACGTGGTGGCGAAACGGCAGGGCGCGTGGCTGCTGGTGGATGATGCGCATGGGATTGGCGTAAGCGGTGAGGAAGGACGTGGTTCGTGCTCTCGACAGCAGGTGAAACCTGAGCTGTTGGTGGTGACATTTGGCAAAGGGTTCGGCGTCAGCGGTGCGGCGATCCTGTGTTCTGATAGCGTGGCCGATTATCTGCTGCAGTTTGCCCGTCATCTGATCTACAGCACCAGCATGCCGCCAGCCCAGGCTCAGGCCTTGCGCGTCGCGCTGGCGGTGATCCGCAGCAGCGAAGGCGATGAGCGCAGAGAAAAGCTGGCGATGCTGATCCAGCGTTTTCGCGCAGGGCTGAATACCACGGATTTGACGCTGGCGCATTCAGACAGCGCTATTCAACCGCTGATCGTTGGCGACAATCATAAAGCCTTGCAACTGGCACAGACGTTACGGCAACAGGGGTGCTGGGTGACGGCGATTCGTCCACCGACTGTGCCGGTTGGGACGGCCAGGCTGCGGATTACGCTGACCCAGGCGCATGAAGTCCAGGATATCGACAGCCTACTGGAGGTGCTGCATGGCGCAGGTCAATAAGCAGGCGATTGCCGCTGCGTTTGGTCGCGCGGCCACGCACTATGAGCAACATGCGGAGCTTCAGCGTCAGAGCGCCGATGCGTTACTGGCACGACTCGATGGCCGGGCGTTCTCACGGGTTTTGGACGCGGGCTGTGGGCCTGGGCGTATGAGTCGCTACTGGCGGGAGCAGGGGAGCGAGGTCTGTGCGCTGGATCTGTCGGCACAAATGCTGACCGAAGCGCAGCGTCACGATGTAGCCCATCACTATCTGCTGGCGGATATCGAAGCCATTCCGCAGGCCGCTGCCACTTTCGACCTGGCCTGGAGCAATCTGGCCGTGCAGTGGTGCAACGACCTGCGCGGCGCGTTACGCGAGCTATATCGGGTGGTGCGTCCTGGCGGGACGGTGGCGTTTAGTACCCTGGCGCAAGGGTCGATGCCTGAACTTCGTCAGGCGTGGCGAGCAGTTGATGATCGGGAGCACGCCAACCGTTTTTTGCCGGTGGAGCAACTGGAAAACGCGCTGTGCGGCTGGGACGTTGAATACCAGTCTCATGCCGTCACGCTGTGGTTTGACGATGCGCTGAGCGCCATGCGCTCGCTGAAAGGCATTGGCGCGACGCATTTGCATGATGGGCGCGAGCAGCGTGTGCTGACCCGCTCGCAGTTGCGCCAGTTACAGCTCGCCTGGCCCTGTCAGCAGGGGAAATATCCGCTGACCTATCATCTTTTTTTGGGAGTAATTCAACGTGACTAACACGTATTTTGTCACCGGGACGGACACCGAAGTAGGTAAAACTATCGCCAGCTGTGCGTTGCTTCAGGCGGCGGGACAGCTGGGGTTGCGAACGGTCGGCTATAAGCCGGTGGCGTCAGGCAGTGAAATGACGGCTGAAGGTCTGCGAAACAGCGATGCGCTGGCTCTACAGCGCAACAGCGTTGTGGCAGTGGATTATGCGGCCATCAATCCGTATACCTTCGCCGAACCTACCTCACCGCATATCATCAGTGCTGACGAAGGGCGCCCCATTCAGGCCTCAGTGATGTCTGCGGGTTTACGCTTGCTTGAAGAACAGGCTGACTGGGTATTGGTGGAAGGCGCAGGCGGATGGTTTACGCCACTTTCGCCAACGCTGAGTTTTTCTGACTGGGTAAAAGCGGAACAACTGCCGGTGATTCTGGTGGTTGGCGTTAAGCTCGGTTGTATCAACCATGCCATTTTGACCGCCCAGGCGGTGCAGCAGGCCGGACTGACGCTCGCCGGATGGGTTGCCAATGATGTGATGCCACCCGGTAAGCGTCATGCTGAATATATGGCGACGCTAAAGCGTGCGCTTGCGGCTCCGCTACTGGGGGAAATTCCCTGGCTGGCAGAAGAGCCGGAACGAGCAGCGACAGGTCGTTATATCGATCTTAGCGTTTTGTCTCTGGCATCCACCAGTCGTTGATTAGCGGGTCGCTGAATTGTGTTATTTGCCCTTGAGCCACGTTGCGTCCACGATGTAACAAGTAATAGCAGTCAGCGACCCGACGAATAAACGGCAGGCTCTGCTCCGCGAGCATAATGGCGATGCCAAGCTCCTGGCTTAGCCTCACTATCAGATTCCCCAGTTTGTGGATATACGCCTGGCCACTTCCTCGCGTCGGCTCATCGAGAATCAGCAGGCGCGGGCGAGTGACTAACGCACTGGCGAGTGCAAGCTGGTGCTGATTTTCCTCCGACAATGCCACCCCTTTGGCCTGACGCAGTACAAACAGCTGTGGAAACAGGCGGTAAATATCGCTGCTGTTCATCGTTTCGCTTTTCTCAACCGCCTGGCGCGCAATGTGCAGATTTTCCTCTACCGTCAGCTGCGAAAAAATTCGCCGTTCCTGTGATACACAGTTAATACCCAGCGCAATGCGCTTTGCCGCCGGAATCTGAAGCAGATCGCAAGGTGGTGCGCCAGCCTGATGCCAGAACATGGTTCCGCTCTCAATCGGTAAATTGCCTGTGATGCAATTGGCCAGCGTGGTTTTTCCCATCCCTGGAAGACCCAGCACGGCGGTACATTTACCGGGCAACAGGTCGAGATCGACATCCCAAAGCGAGTGTTGATTACCGTAATAGTGATTCACTGCACGAAGACTCAACATAGATTTCTCCCTCATGATGATATCCGCCTCGCGGGCTGATGGTCGGGAGAAAACTGCAAATCTCTTGCCAGAAGCGGAATGAGGGGAAAATACAGCAGAATAGCGTATTGAGCGGGTTGCGGTATCTGGCTTGTTGTGGATGAGCGCCGCAGTGTGCACATTGTCAGTGCCTGGTGGCGTTGTGATGGTGCAGGCAGGAAAATGATGAAAATGCGAGCAAGATCTCGGCCATTCCAGGTCGCTTCGTTAGCTGATAAATATCAAAAAATAGCGATAATTTTTTTTTATCCCACCAGAAAAGACCATCAGGACGTTTTTGCCAGGCTACAGTCCATACGGGCTGGAGGCAGTTATCCACTATTCCTGTGGATAACCTTGTGTATTAGAGTTAGAAAACACAAGGTAAGCGAGAGAAGACGCGGCCTGCGACTAAATTGATGCGAAAGACGGCTTGAGATAATAGTCATTAAATTACAGTGTGTTAGATAAATGCAATGGCTGTCGCAGAAGTGTCATGTGTTGCCACAAAACTTTCATCGGGTAGCTTGACAAATGTTAAAAAAGTCATTGGTTTGGGGATAACACATTTTTGCTGGTGTTTTATCTTGCCTGCGGACAAATTTTAGCCTGTAGTCACGGCCATTTTGCTGGGGTAACAGAAATATTCTGGCGCGTTACTGTTTTTCCATCCAGTATATTTTACTGGCAAAATATACGGCTGCGAGTAAAATTACACACCTGCCCGCCCATTGCTTCAGGTAGCTGCTCATGAGTAAACCGTTCAAACTAAATTCCGCTTTTAAACCCTCTGGCGATCAGCCTGAGGCGATTCGTCGCCTGGAAGAAGGTCTGGAGGATGGACTGGCGCATCAGACGCTGCTGGGGGTGACGGGGTCGGGGAAAACATTCACCATCGCGAACGTGATTGCTGACTTACAGCGACCTACCATGGTGCTGGCCCCCAATAAGACGCTTGCCGCACAGTTGTACGGTGAGATGAAAGAGTTTTTCCCGGATAACGCGGTGGAATATTTCGTCTCCTACTACGACTATTATCAGCCGGAAGCCTACGTGCCAAGTTCTGACACCTTCATCGAGAAGGATGCCTCGGTTAACGAACACATTGAGCAGATGCGACTGTCAGCGACCAAAGCGTTGCTTGAGCGACGGGATGTCGTTGTCGTGGCGTCGGTTTCCGCGATTTATGGTCTGGGTGACCCGGATCTGTACCTGAAAATGATGCTGCACCTGACGGTGGGGATGATTATCGACCAGCGCGCGATCCTGCGTCGTCTGGCGGAGCTGCAATATACCCGCAACGATCAGGCATTCCAGCGCGGGACCTTCCGCGTGCGCGGTGAAGTGATCGACATATTCCCGGCGGAATCTGACGACATCGCGTTGCGCGTGGAACTGTTTGATGAAGAGGTCGAACGTTTGTCGCTGTTTGACCCGCTTACCGGGCAGGTCGAATCCACTATTTCGCGCTTTACCATCTACCCTAAAACGCACTACGTGACGCCGCGCGAACGTATTGTACAGGCGATGGAAGAAATTAAAGTTGAGCTGGCAGAGCGGCGTAAGGTCCTGTTGGCAAATAACAAACTTCTGGAAGAACAGCGCTTAAGTCAGCGTACCCAGTTCGATCTGGAAATGATGAACGAGCTGGGTTACTGCTCGGGGATTGAAAACTATTCCCGCTATCTGTCCGGGCGTGGTCCGGGCGAGCCGCCGCCGACGCTGTTTGATTACCTGCCTGCCGATGGCCTGCTGGTTGTGGATGAATCCCACGTGACTATCCCGCAAATTGGCGGCATGTATCGCGGTGACCGGGCGCGTAAAGAAACCCTGGTCGAATACGGATTCCGTCTGCCGTCGGCGCTGGATAACCGTCCGCTTAAATTTGAAGAGTTTGAAGCGCTGGCCCCGCAAACCATCTACGTTTCGGCGACGCCGGGCAACTATGAGCTGGAGAAATCCGGTGATGATGTGGTCGATCAGGTGGTACGACCGACCGGGCTGCTGGATCCGGTTATTGAGGTGCGTCCGGTGGCGACGCAGGTTGACGACCTGCTGTCTGAAATCCGCACCCGTGCGGCGATTAACGAACGTGTGCTGGTCACCACGCTCACCAAACGGATGGCGGAAGACCTCACAGAATACCTCGAAGAACACGGCGAGCGGGTGCGTTATCTGCACTCTGACATCGATACCGTGGAACGTATGGAAATCATTCGTGACCTGCGTCTGGGCGAGTTTGACGTGCTGGTGGGTATCAACCTGTTACGTGAAGGCCTGGACATGCCTGAGGTCTCCCTGGTGGCGATTCTGGACGCAGACAAAGAAGGGTTCCTGCGTTCTGAACGTTCGCTTATCCAGACCATCGGTCGTGCGGCGCGTAATATCAACGGTAAGGCGATTCTTTACGGTGATAAAATTACCGCCTCAATGGCCAAAGCGATTGGTGAAACCGAACGTCGTCGTGAGAAACAGCAGCTCTACAACGAAGAGCACGGTATTACGCCGCAGGGCCTGAACAAGAAAGTGGTCGATATTCTGGCGTTGGGTCAGAATATTGCGAAGACCAAAGCGAAAGGCAAAGGGAAGTCACGCGCAGGCGCGAAGTCTGAGGTTGTCGAACTGGATATGACGCCAAAAGCGCTGCAGCAGAAGATTCACGAGCTGGAAGGGCAAATGATGCAGCACGCACAGAATCTCGAGTTTGAAGAGGCCGCGACAATCCGTGACCAGTTGCATCAGCTGCGCGAGTTGTTTATTGCGGCATCTTAAGGCGGTGTCGGATGCGGGGTAAACCCCTTATCCGACCTACGGGGTAGATCGCCTTTGTAGGCCTGATAAGCGCAGCGCATCAGGCGTTGTTTGATGCCGGATGGCGGAGCCGAGCGTTTTTGTAGGCCTGATAAGCGCAGCGCATCAGGCATTGTTTGATGCCGGATGCCGGAGCAAATCGTTTTGTAGGCCTGATAAGCAAAGCGCATCAGGCAAATCCGTTCAGCCCAGCGCATGCACTGCTTTCTCCAGCGCACTATGCAATAGCTGGCGGTCATGGCGGTAGGGAATATCGCTGGCTTCCAGCACTTCCTGGATCACAACGCGGTCGGTAACGGCGGAAGCATCTACTTTCGGCCCCACAACCACCGCATCAATCACTTTCTTCCCGACGTACTGTTCAATAATGGCCAGCTTATCGCTAAGCGTCAGGCTGGCTGCTGGCAGGCTTAATTCGCGCCCAAGATTGCCTATGTAGACCATCGGAGCCGGTGTGCGACGTAATGCCTGTGACATTTCATCGAGTAACAGAATCGGCATCAGGCTGGTGTAAAAACTGCCAGGGCCTATCAAAATCAAATCCGCTTCAGCGATAGCCTCAACGGCCTCACGCGTAGTCGGGACTTTTGGCGACAGCATCAGTTCCTGAGGCGGGACGGTGAGCTGATCGATATTCACTTCGCCATAAACTTCATGTCCCTGGTCATCAATGGCCATCAGATCCACCGGCAGCTCCGACATCGGAATTAAATGTGCGTCAACTTTCAGCAGGCTACGAATTAAATTGATAGCTTCCAGAGGCCGCACGCTGAGGTGATCGAGCGCCTTTAACATCAGATTTCCGAGGTTATGTCCGGAAAGTTCACCATTACCGCCAAAACGATACTCAAACATGGCGGATGCAACGCTGGGTTGGGTAATTAACTGGTTCAGACAGTTACGCATGTCTCCCCAGGCTATCCCTCCTTCAGAGCGACGAATACGACCTGTCGACCCGCCGTTATCCGTGGTGGTGACGATACCCGTCAGGCGGGAACCTAATGGGGAAAGAGAGGAGAGAACGCGTCCTAATCCATGCCCTCCGCCGAGAGCGACAACGCGGTCCAGATCTGCCAGCGTGCGAGTGCGCATATATTTTCCTGATATCAATTGATCGGCGCTACAGTAACGTAAATAGCGTGTTTTCGGCAATTATCCAGTCGGCATCTGCCGTAATTTTTTTCTGCGATCTACTCCTTTCTGACGACACCCACCTGATAGCAAGATGATGTATATCAATGCAAAACTGCAGTTTTTGCTTATTCTGTAGCGAAATTGCACGATCATGTCGTTATGTATGTATTTATACAGCGAAAGTGTACATGGCAAAAGCGTCATTTACACGCTAGTATCGGCATAACCACAAAGTACTTTTAATAATTTGAGTTGCCGAAAGCCAACGCATCTGCAACTCGAAGTATGATGAGTATAAACACTCTAGCCTCTGCACCTGGGTCAAATGATACGGTGCTTTGGCCGTGACAAGACTTGAAAAAGTTTGTCACCAGGGCGCAGGAAGAAATGACTACGTCTCCCGTATTTGGAAAGGTGTACATGGGCTCTCAACTTACCGATGCTTTCGCACGTAAGTTTTACTACTTACGTTTGTCGATTACCGATGTGTGTAACTTTCGTTGCACCTACTGCCTGCCGGATGGCTATAAGCCCGGCGGGGTCACCAATAACGGCTTTTTGACCGTTGATGAAATTCGCCGCGTCACGCGTGCGTTCGCCAGTCTGGGAACGGAAAAAGTGCGTCTTACGGGGGGCGAACCTTCACTGCGTCGCGACTTCACTGACATCATCGCCGCCGTGCGCGAAAACGACGCCATCCGCCAGATTGCGGTAACCACCAATGGTTATCGTCTGGCGCGCGATGCCGCCGCCTGGCGCGATGCCGGACTGACCGCGCTCAACGTCAGCGTCGACAGCCTCGATGCCCGTCAGTTTCACGCCATTACCGGACAGGACAAGTTTCAGCAGGTGATGGCAGGCATTGATGCCGCCTTTGATGCCGGTTTTGAAAAAGTGAAAGTCAACACCGTGCTGATGCGCGACGTAAACCATCATCAACTGGACACCTTCCTGGCGTGGATCCAACCTCGACCAATCCAACTGCGTTTTATTGAACTGATGGAAACGGGCGAGGGCAGCTCTCTCTTCCGTAAACACCATATTTCCGGACAGGTACTGCGCGATGAGCTGCTGCGTCGCGGCTGGATCCACCAGATCCGACAGCGTAGCGACGGCCCGGCTCAGGTATTCTGTCATCCTGATTATGTTGGCGAAATTGGTCTGATCATGCCTTATGAGAAAGACTTCTGCGCCACCTGTAATCGTCTGCGCGTTTCCTCTGTCGGCAAGCTTCATCTGTGTTTATTTGGTGAAGGTGGCGTAAGCCTGCGTGATTTGCTGGAAGACGATACTCAGCAACCGGCGCTGGAAGAACGTATTTCAGCCGCGCTGCTGGAGAAAAAGCAGACCCATTTCCTGCATCAGAACAATACCGGTATTACGCAAAACTTATCTTACATTGGCGGCTGATCGCTAAAAGGAGTTTTTCATGAGTCAGGTAAGCGCTGAATTTATCCCGACACGCATTGCTATTCTTACTGTTTCCAACCGTCGCGGCGAAGAAGATGACACCTCCGGCCATTATCTGCGTGACTCGGCGCAAGAAGCGGGTCATCAGATTGTCGATAAGGCGATTGTCAAAGAGAACCGCTACGCCATCCGCGCCCAGGTTTCTGCCTGGATTGCCAGTGACGATGTACAGGTGGTGCTCATTACCGGTGGCACTGGCTTAACCGAAGGGGACCAGGCGCCGGAAGCGCTGCAACCGCTGTTCGACAGAGAAGTTGAAGGGTTTGGCGAAGTCTTCCGTATGCTGTCGTTTGAAGAGATTGGCACCGCGACGCTGCAATCCCGGGCGATTGCCGGGGTGGCCAATAAAACGCTGATTTTTGCCATGCCGGGTTCGACGAAAGCGTGTCGTACTGCCTGGGAAAATATCATTGCGCCGCAGCTTGATGCCCGTACGCGTCCGTGTAATTTCCACCCACATTTGAAGAAATAAGTATGTCGCAACTGACTCATATTAACGCCGCTGGCGAAGCGCATATGGTGGATGTCTCCGCCAAAGCGGAAACCGTACGCGAGGCGCGTGCAGAAGCATTCGTAACCATGCATAGCGAAACGCTGGCGATGATCATCGACGGCAGCCACCATAAAGGTGACGTTTTCGCCACGGCGCGTATTGCCGGTATTCAGGCTGCCAAACGGACCTGGGATCTTATCCCACTGTGTCACCCGCTGATGTTGAGCAAGGTCGAAGTCAATTTGCACGCCGAGCCGGAGCACAATCGCGTACGTATTGAAACGCTGTGTCGCCTGACCGGTAAAACCGGCGTTGAAATGGAAGCGTTAACGGCAGCCTCCGTGGCGGCATTGACCATCTACGATATGTGCAAAGCGGTACAAAAGGATATGGTGATTGGTCCGGTGCGTCTGCTGGCAAAAAGCGGCGGCAAATCGGGTGATTTTAAGGTGGATGCGCATGATTAAGGTTCTTTTCTTTGCTCAGGTACGGGAACTGGTGAACACCGATGCGTTAGAAGTTGCCGCCGAGTTTGCAACGGTAGAAGCGCTGCGCAAGCATCTGGCGGCGCAAAGCGATCGCTGGGCGCTGGCGCTGGAAGACGGCAAGCTGCTGGCGGCGGTGAATCAGACGCTTGTCAGTTTTGACCATCCTCTTAACGCGGGTGATGAAGTCGCTTTCTTCCCGCCGGTAACCGGAGGCTAAAATGGCTCAAACGCGAATTGTTGTTGGCCATGCGCCGTTCAGCGTCGGGGATGAGTATCCCTGGCTGGCAGAGCGCGATGAAGACGGCGCGGTCGTCACTTTCACCGGTAAAGTGCGCAATCACAATCTCGGTGACAGCGTGCAGGCGTTAACGCTGGAACACTATCCGGGAATGACCGAAAAAGCGCTGGCGGAGATTGTCGACGAAGCGCGTTCGCGCTGGCCACTGGGTCGGGTGACGGTGATTCATCGCATTGGCGAACTGTGGCCGGGTGACGAAATCGTGTTTGTTGGCGTGACCAGTGCGCATCGCAGCAGCGCATTTGATGCCGGGCAGTTCATTATGGATTACCTGAAAACCCGCGCGCCGTTCTGGAAACGCGAGGCTACGCCGGAAGGTGAGCGCTGGGTTGATGCCCGCGACAGCGATAAGCTAGCAGCAAAACGCTGGTAGAGTACAATTGTTGTAGGCTCATACTGATTCAGGAGATTGTCATGGACCGATTCCCACGATCCGATTCTATTGTACAGGCCCGTTCCGGTCTGCAAACGTATATGGCGCAGGTGTACGGCTGGATGACCTGCGGACTGTTGCTGACGGCGTTTATCGCCTGGTATGCGGCAAATACGCCCGCGGTGATGATGTTTGTCTTCTCCAGCAAAATCACCTTCTTTGGCCTGATCATCGCTCAACTGGCGCTGGTGTTCGTCCTGTCTGGCATGGTGCAAAGGCTGAGCGCGGGTATGGCGACCACGCTGTTTATGCTCTATTCGGCATTAACCGGGTTGACGCTATCAAGCATTTTTATCGTCTATACCTACTCGTCTATCGCCAGCACCTTCGTGGTCACTGGTGGGATGTTCGGGATCATGAGCTTGTATGGCTACACCACCAAGCGCGATCTGAGCGGCTTCGGCAATATGCTGTTCATGGCGCTGATCGGTATTGTGCTGGCCTCGCTGGTTAACTTCTGGCTGAAGAGCGAAGCGCTGATGTGGGCGGTGACCTATATCGGGGTGATTGTGTTTGTCGGTCTGACCGCCTATGACACGCAGAAGCTGAAAAATATCGGTGAGCAGATTGACCTGCGCGACAGCTCCAATCTGCGTAAATACGCGATTCTTGGGGCTTTAACGCTGTATCTGGACTTCATCAACCTGTTCCTGATGCTGCTGCGTATTTTCGGCAATCGTCGTTAATTGTCTGTTGCCGGATGCGGCTTAACGCCTTATCCGGCCTACTTTTGATACCAGGCGGTAGGCCGCATCCGGCACTATATGCACCATCATTTCGCCATCGTCTTCTCGTTCTTTGCCCGTAGCTTTTTCGCCCGACTCTCCAACAGCAAATAACACATCAGCGCCAGCAGTAGCGGAATAAAATAGTACAGCACGCGATACGCGAGCAGGGCAGCAATGATCGTGCCCTGAGACGTATTCTCTCCTGCCAGCAGCGCCATAAACACTGCCTCCAGCACGCCGATCCCCGCCGGAATATGCACAATCACCCCGGCAATACTGCTTACCAGCAGCACGCCCAGCACGAAGAAATAGTTGATGTTCTGGCCCAGCAACAACCAGATAATCGCCCCCATTACCATCCAGTTAGCCCCGGATATCGCCATTTGCGCGAGGGCAAATTTCCACGAGGGTAGCACCAGCTTTTGGCCCTTGATGGTGATGTGACGATGTTTAGCGAAAGCGCAAAACCACAGATAAACAACAATAATCATCAGCAGCGCTATGCCTAAAATGCGCAATGTGCCTTCATCGATATACCAGTGTGCGGGCAGTTCGACGACGCCGAAGGTAAATATAAAACCGCCCAGCAGAATATAGCCCAGCCAGTTTGTGGTTATGCTCAGCGAAAAAATCCGCGTTATTGTGCCCCCCGGCAACCCGAGACGCGAGTAGAGCCGATAACGCATCCCAATACCACCCACCCAGGTGCTTAACGTCAGGTTGAACGCGTAACAGATAAACGACACCAGCATGACCTGGCGTTTTGCCAGTTTGTGACCGCAGTAGTAGCGCCCGAGCAGATCATAACAGCCGTAAAGTAAATAACTGACGATCACCAACCCCACGGCGCTGAGCAGGGCGATCCGGTTGTAATCGTGAATTACCGTCCACACTTCCTGCCAGTTGACTTTGCTGGCATAAACAACCAGCAACACGATCACCGCAATAAAAAATAACCATGTGAGGATCTTTTTCGCTAACCGCCAGCGTCGGTGATTTTTTGCCATCAGGTTTTCCCTCCTGCATCCTCAGTTTGTATACGGTCCTGAGTTTCCAGAGCGGGCTGCGCGGGCGGCTCTATCTCGGCCAGATGCGGGGTATGCGCCGGAAGCCAGCCGACCAGCGCCGGGAAGTGGCGTAAAAAGTGGAAGGCCAACACGCTTTTAGTCAGGTTCCACCAGGTGCGTTTTGGCAGCATGGATTCATCAACCCGCTTGCAGTCCTGCGCAATAATAGGGTTCAGGTTGTCGCGCAGGGTCTGGTTAAACGTGCGGTCATGAATAATCAGATTCGCTTCCAGATTCAGCGACAGGCTCAGCGGATCAAGATTGCTGGATCCCACCGTCGCCCAGTGATCGTCCATCAGCGCCACTTTGCCATGCAGAGGTTTACGGCGGTATTCATAGACATGGACGCCACCTTTAACCAGATAGTTGTACAGCAGGCGGGCGCCCACTTTCACAATCGGCATATCCGGTTCACCCTGCACGATGAGTTTTACCCGAACGCCGCGTCGCGCCGCTTTACGCAGGGCATGCAGCAGACGATAACCGGGAAAGAAATAGGCATTGGCAATGATCACTTCCCGTCGGGCCTGGGTCAGCATTTTCAGATAGTGGCGTTCAATATCATCGCGATGCTCTTCGTTATCGCGCCAGACAAACAGCGCCTGCGCTTCGCCAGGGCGATGATTGTCGATTGCCCGGTGATGACGTCGCCACCAGCGTCGTACGGCGCTCTGTCCGGGCAAGTTTTCCAGCACGAATCTTAGGATGTCGGCTACGACTGGACCTTCAACGCGCACGGCGTAATCCTGTTTGGCCTCCGGGCCGTAATCAGACATATGTTCAGCGGAGTAATTGATGCCGCCGACAAAGGCAACATGGTCATCAATGACCACAATTTTTCGATGCATACGGCGAAAGAGATTGGTGCGCATACCGAACAGGCGTGGGCGCGGATCGTAGTAGCGGAAAACAATGCCGGCTACGGTCAGCTCTTCAACAAAACTGTCGCTCAGATCCGGCGAACCGTAGCCATCCAGCAGCACCTCTGCTTTGATGCCTCGCCGGGCGGCTTCGAGCAACGCGGCATGCAGCCGTTTTCCGACCGCATCTTCAAACCAGATAAAGGTCTCAAGGATAATTTTTTGCTCTGCCTGCTCAATGGCGTCAAAGACGGCGGGGTAGAATTGATCGCCATTTTCCAGCAGTTGAATTTGATTGCCTTCACGCCAGCCATATTTCATAAATGAATCTCCGCACTCAGGGGGGCATGATCTGACAAATGTCGCCAGTGACGCAGCGCCAGCGTCGTTGGGGTACTGGCATTCGCGTTTTTCACATAGATCCTGTCCAGGCGCAGCAGGGGAAACTGCACCGGAAAGGTTCGCGCCGGGCGGCCGTGGGCGCGGGTAAAAATCTCGTCAAGGCCAGCTTTGGCTTTCAACGGACGATTGGCCGTTTGCCGCCAGTCATTAAAATCTCCGGCAATCACTACGGGCTCCGCGTTGGGTAGGGCGTTAACCCAGTCTGCCAGCATAGAGAGCTGGGTCTGGCGGTGAGCTTCACGCAGGCCGAGATGTACACACATCACATGGATGGGGTGGGAGAGCATTGGCGGTACGATTCGGCAGTAAAGGACTCCGCGCTTTTCACTCGCGCCGACTGACACATCACGATTTTCATAATGCTCAATGGGATACCGCGACAGCACCGCATTACCATGATGTCCCTGCGGGTACACGGCGTTACGCCCGTAGGCGAAGTCGCTCCACATGGTGTCCGCCAGAAATTCGTAATGGCTGGTATCCGGCCAGTTATCAATGTGCAGCGAATGCGCTTCGTGTGCGCCCATGACTTCCTGCAGACATACAATGTCTGCACCAACCGTTCTGACGGCCTCCCGTAGCTCAGGCAAAATAAAACGCCGGTTGAAGGCGGTGAACCCTTTGTGAGTATTAATGGTGAGCACATTGAATGAAAATTGAACTCCCGATCCGCTCATGAGCCTCCCGATGGCGTCACTTCCTAAATAAAATAGTGTAGTCGTCGTCACAAAAAGATGCGGTGTTGCGGAATTTTCCGTAAAGTCCGGTACTCTGAACAATTAGTCGAAAATCCTTCAGGAGAATAGCCATGAGGTGGCAACAACGTGTTCGTGTCGCAACGGGTCTAAGTTGCTGGCAGATAGTGTTGCATTTACTGGTAGTGGCGTTGCTGGTAATGGGCTGGATGAGCGGCAGACTGGTGCATGTCGGCCTGGGATTGTGCGTCGTGTACGGCGTTACGGTTTTATTGATGCTGGCATTGCAACGTCACCACGAACAGCGCTGGCGCGACGTGGCTGATGTGCTGGAAGAGTTGACCACGACGTGGTATTTCGGTGCCGCAATGATCGTGCTGTGGCTGCTGTCGCGTGTGCTGCAAAACAACGTCTTGCTGGCACTGGCGGGGCTGGTAATCCTTGCCGGACCCGCCGTGGTCTCGCTGCTGGCGAAAGACAAAAAGCTACATCACCTTGCGTCTAAACATCGCATACGCCGCTGATCCGGTCGTGGCCGCTATCACCAACAGCGGCCACAAGCTTCCCCAGACAATCTTCAAACTCGCATCTTTCAGGTAAATTTGTTTCGTGATGTCCGTAAAATGGCGGATCGGGTTTATCCACGTCAGATTCTGCAACCAGACCGGCATGTTTTCGACCGGTGAGACGTAGCCCGAGAGTAAAATCGCCGGCATCATAAACACAAACACGCCGATAAACGCCTGCTGCTGGGTGGCGCACAGTGACGAAATCAGCAGACCAAAGCCAACCAGCGACAGCCCGTAAATCACCATTGTGAAATAGAACAGCCCCAATGAACCGGCAAACGGAATGTGATAAGCCCAGATACCGATCGCCAGCACAATGGTGGCCTGAAAAGTAGCCACAATGAGCGCGGGCACCGCTTTACCGATAAAAATCTGCCAGGTGGTCAGCGGGGAAACCAGCAGTTGATCCAGTGTGCCTTGCTCACGCTCGCGGGCAACCGAGAGCGAGGTGACGATCATTACGCCGATGGTGGTGATCATGGCGATCAGCGACGGAACCACAAACCATTTGTAATCCAGATTCGGGTTGTACCAGTTACGCACTACCAGCTCACTGTTGTTCGGTTTCGGCTTGCCGTCCATCAGCTCCTGCTGATACTCCTTAACGATTTGCTGCAGGTAATTCGCGGCAATTTGCGCGCTGTTGGAGTTTCGCCCGTCTAGGATAATCTGCATGGGTGCCTGCTGGAAGGTATCCAGATTACGCGAAAAATTGGCCGGGAAACGCACCAACAGCAGGGCTTTTTGCGTGTCGATGGTGGGCTGGATCTCCTGCGGGCTTTTCAGCAGCAGAACATGCGTAAAAGCGCTGGCGCGGGCGAAGCGCTGGGTAAGCTCAACCGAATGTTTACCGTTGTCTTCGTTATAGATAGCAATTGTGGCGTTGGTGACTTCCAGCGTTGCCGCGAACGGGAACAGGATAACCTGAATCAGCACCGGTAAAATCAGAATGGCTCGCGTCTGCGGTTCGCGTAATAGCGATTGCAGCTCTTTGCGAATTAATGTCCATAAGCGATGAAACATGCCCGTCCTCTCAGTCCAGTTTGTAGGCCTGATAAGCAAAGCGCATCAGGCATAATGCCGGATGGCGACGTGAACGCCTTATCCGGCCTACGGCTACAATTATCCATACACATATTTAATCCAGCCGACGTTTGGTTTTAAGCCACGTCAGGCCAATAAACATCACCGCCGAAGCGATTAAAAACAGCACGTTGATAATCAGCACCACCGGAATATTGCCCGCCAGGAACAGGCTTTGCAGGGTGCTGACGAAATAACGCGCCGGAATAATGTAGGTTACCGCCCGGATAATCGCGGGCATGCTGTCTATCTGGAAGATAAAACCCGATAACATAATCGAGGGCAGGAAGGCGGCGTTCAGCGCGACCTGCGCGGCGTTAAACTGGTTGCGGGTGATGGTGGAAATAAGCAACCCCATACCCAGCGTACTGAGCAGAAACAGGCTGGTAATTAAAAACAGGATCAGCAACGAGCCGCGGTAGGGCACGCCAAGAATAAACACCGACACCAGCATACACAGCAGCATCGCCAGCATGCCCAGAAAGTAATACGGGATCAGTTTGCACAGCAGTAGCTCGACGCGGGTGACTTCGGTAGACAGCAGCGCTTCCATGGTGCCGCGCTCCCATTCGCGCGCCACCACTAATGAGGTGAGGATGGCGCCAATCACCGTCATGATGATGGTGACCGCCCCGGGAATAATAAAGTGCTGGCTGATGGCCGCCGGGTTAAACCAGTAACGGGTCTGCACGTCGATCAATGGTTTGAACGATTCCCCACGATCTTCTGCCCGCTGTTGCTGCCAGATTTGCCAGATGCCTTCGACATAACCCTGCACAAAGTTGGCGGTATTGGGTTCGCTGCCGTCGGTGATCACCTGGATCGGTGCCACGTCATTGGGTCGTGCCATCTGCTGGGCAAAATCCACCGGGATCACCACCAGCCCGCGAATGCGCCCGGCCTGCATTTTCTCAATCAGTTCCTGGCGATTATCGCTGATGGTGGCGTCAATATACGGCGAACCGGTCATGGTATGGGTAAAATCCAGCGCCTCTTCGCTCTGCTGTTCGAGCAAAATCCCTACCCGCAGCTTGCTGGAGTCGAGGTTGATCCCGTAGCCGAAGATAAACAGCAGCAGCAGCGGGATCACCACCGCAATCAGCCAACTGCTGGGATCGCGGACGATCTGGCGCGTCTCTTTCACGCAAAGCGCACGTACGCGACGCCAGGAGAGAGCGGAGTTACTCATGCGTATGCTCCTTATCCCAGTCATTGATTAGCGTGATGAACGCCTGTTCCATGGTCGGGTCCGGCGTGTCGCTGTCGGCAGCCTGAGCCTTCAGGTCGTCTGGCGTACCGCTGGCAATCAGCTTGCCGCGATATACCAACCCGATGCGATCGCAGTATTCCGCCTCATCCATAAAGTGGGTGGTCACCATCACCGTGACGCCTTTTTCCACCATGCTGTTGATATGCAACCAGAACTCGCGGCGGGTGAGGGGATCGACCCCAGAAGTGGGTTCATCAAGGAACAGAATGTCGGGTTCATGCATCAGCGAGCAGGCCAGCGCCAGACGCTGCTTAAAGCCCAGCGGCAGTTCGTCGGTGGCGTGGGAGGCGATACTTTTCAGGCCAAATGCCTCGCTCATACGATCGATTTTCTCTTTCTGCGCCCGACCGCGCAGGCCGTAGACGCCGGAGAAAAAGCGGAGATTCTGTTCAACCGTCAGGTTACCGTACAGGGAGAATTTCTGCGCCATATAGCCCAGATGCTGACGCGCTTTGCCGGAGCTGACTTTCAGGTCCATATCCAGCACCAGCGCTTTGCCGGAAGTGGGGACCAGCAGGCCGCACATCATTTTAAAGGTGGTGGATTTGCCAGCGCCATTAGGGCCTAACAGACCAAAAATCTCGCCGCGCTGCACGGCAAAGTCTACGTGGTCGGTAGCGGCAAAATCGCCAAATTTCTTGGTCAACGCTTTGGCTTCGATCACCGTTTCACCAGGCGTGCCTTCCACGGTATGCAGGATAGCGCCCAGCGGGGACTCCGATGTTCCGGCTCCGCCGAGTAAATCGATAAAGGCATCTTCGAAGCGGGGGGCTGTTTCGTTGATGGTTATCTCCGGCATGCCGTCAGCGTTTTGGATCTGCTGAGCAGTAGCCTCTTTTTTCAGGATTAAACGGACGGATTTGCCCTGAATCATTCCGTCGCTGACCAGCGGCAGCTTTAACGCGCGTTGCAGCAGTCGGCGGTTGTTTTCCTGTGGACTGCTCATCAGGAAGCTACGACCCGCCATGGTTTGCGTAAGCTGAGTAGGATCGCCCTGGTATAACAGTTCACCTTCGTTCATCAGCAGCACATCACGGCATTGCTCTGCTTCATCCAGATACGACGTACTCCAGAGGATCAGCATGCCGTCCCCGGCCAGTTCGTGGACCATTTGCCACAGTTCGCGACGGGAAATAGGGTCGACACCCACGCCTGGCTCATCCAGCAGCAACACTTTGGGTTCGCCAACCAGCGTACAGGCAAGCCCGAGCTTCTGCTTCATGCCGCCAGAAAGCTTGCCCGCCAGTCGCCCGGTAAACGGCCCTAACGAGGTAAACTCCAGTAGTCGGGCAAAGGTTTTTTCTCGCGCTTCACCGGTGACGCTGCGTAAGTCGGCATAGAGATTGAGGTTCTCCATGACGGTTAAATCTTCGTACAGACCAAATTTCTGCGGCATATAGCCCAGCACCGCATGCAGCGCGCTGTCGTCTTTGATGGGGTCAAAACCAATCACCGCAGCACTTCCGGCATCAGGTTTTAATAATCCCGCCAGCATTCGCATCAGCGTGGTTTTGCCCGCGCCGTCAGGCCCGACAAGTCCGGTCACGTAGCCCGCATGAACGGTACAGTCGAGCGGGGCGACGGCCGGCTTTTCCATTCCGGCAAAGTTTTTCGTCAGCCCTTTAAGCGTAATGACGGCGTCATTCATGCCGTGCCTCATCGCCAAACTTAATCGTTACCGGCATTCCCTGGCGCAGCGAATCGTCCGCGTCGGTGACGACAATTCGCAGGCGATAAACCAGGTCGGTACGCAGGTCAGGAGTCTCGACCGTTTTCGGGGTAAATTCGGCGGTAGGAGAAACGAAGCCGATTTTGCCGTGATACGGTTTGTCCGGTCGGCCATCGGTATAGAGCAGGATCTCACGTCCTGGCTGCGCCTGGCTCAGATTTCGTTCGTCAACGTAAGCACGAACCCAAACCGGACGCGTGAGCGACAGCGTCAGTACTGTGCCCCCTTCGTTCAGCATGCTGCCGGGTTCAACCGCACGGGTGAGAAGCGTGCCGTCAGACGGCGAGGTCAGCGTGGTGTCATGCAAATTAAGCTCTGCCTGTGCCAGCTCGGCCTGAGCTTGTTCGAGCGTGGCTTTCGCCTGCTCGATGTCCTGCACACGATTACCGCTGCGATATTGCGTGAGTTTATCCTGTGCGGATTTAAGCGAAGCTAACGCCTGATCGCGAGATGAACGGGCGTTTTCCAGATCGTTGGCAGAAATGGTGCGGCTTTTCCACAATCCGACCTGCCGATTGTAAAAGTTCTGCGCGTAATCATAGGCGGCCTGCGCCTGTTTGACTGCTGCCGCGGTTTGCGCGATCTCTTCTTCGCGATACCCTGCCAGCATCAGATCGTATTGTGCCTGTGCGGCGGCAACGTTGGCTTTTGCCTGCATCAATGCGTTTTCATACGGTGCGCGGTCCAGTTCACCCAGCACCTGACCGGCGGTAATGGCATCGCCTTCGTCAACCGCCAGCGAGGCCAGCCTGCCGCCGACGCGAAAACTCAGGTTGACGCTACGGATATCGACATTGCCGTACAGTGTTAAACCATTATCTTGCCGACTTTGATACCACCACGTTCCACCGGCAATCACGGCAACGAGGGCCGCGATAACCAGCCCGAGAACGACAGGTTTTTTCATGACTCCAGACTCCTTTGCGTTAAACCTTGCAGAATAAGATCGATGTGACAGGTGATCGTTTGGTCAATCAGCGCGGTTTTATCCTCATCAAATTGTGACCAGCCCGTACGCAACAGAATGGTTTCTTTCCCCAGACGAAAAGCCAGCACCTCGCCGAGAATGGCGTGGGTGTGCAGAATCATTTGGGTATCATTGGCATCGCCGCCCGTATAGGCGGCAATCAGGCGCGTCAGATGTGTATGCAGCGGATTGATAACCTGGTCGTGCACCAGTTGATAAGCCGCGGTGGGGGAAAGCTGTTCACGCGAGATAAATTTGCTCAGGTTAACGGTGTCGTCCTGAGTTAACAGCATGATCATATTTTTGCAGGCGCGCAGGATCAGTTCGCGCATCGCGCCACGGTCCGGCTCTGGTTGGGCGAATAAACGCTCGGCCTCTTCAGCGTGCGGGCGAAACTGTGCACCGATAAAATCCGCAATCCACTGGGCGCAGGCGAGATATAAATCCTCTTTTGAGCCAAAATAGTAGGTGATAGCCGCAATGTTTTGCCCGGCCTGTGCAGCGATATCGCGCGTCGTGGCGTGCAGACCATACTCGCCGAATTGCGCCAATGCGGCGGCAATGAGCTGGTTCTTCGCCTGTTCACCTTTGGTTGTCATGGTGGGTGTATTCATGGCACGACTCTGATCTTAATCAATCGATTGATTAAGATTATGACTGATGTGTAGCCTTGTCCAGTCCGGAGCGTTATTTTCCAGTGAAGGGATAATTTATGCGGCACATCACAAAAACTGCTACACTCCGCCCCTTCATGACATTGTGGTTTTTGTCATCTCTATTGTATGTATCTCCCTGAAAACGACACCGGTAACGGTCAGGGCGGTTCGGAGTTGTTATGTCTTTTGATTCCCTTGGTTTAAACCCTGAAATTTTACGTGCCGTTGCCGAGCAGGGTTACCGTGAACCTACCCCTATTCAGCAGCAGGCTATTCCTGCCGTGCTGGAAGGCCGCGATCTGATGGCCAGCGCCCAGACCGGTACGGGGAAAACGGCAGGATTTACCTTGCCGCTGTTGCAGCACCTGATCACCAATCAGCCGCATGGTAAAAGCCGCCGTCCGGTTCGTGCGCTGATCCTCACGCCAACCCGCGAACTGGCGGCCCAGATTGGCGAAAACGTCCGTGATTACAGTAAGTATCTGAATATTCGCTCGCTGGTGGTTTTCGGTGGCGTCAGTATTAACCCGCAGATGATGAAGCTGCGTGGCGGCGTAGATGTGCTGATCGCCACTCCGGGTCGTTTGCTCGATCTGGAACACCAGAATGCGGTGAAACTGGATCAGGTTGAGATCCTGGTACTGGATGAAGCTGACCGCATGCTGGATATGGGCTTTATTCACGATATTCGTCGCGTTCTGGCAAAACTGCCGGCAAAACGTCAGAACCTGCTGTTCTCGGCAACGTTCTCTGATGACATTAAATCGCTGGCCGAAAAACTGTTGCACAACCCGCTGGAAATTGAAGTGGCGCGTCGTAATACCGCGTCAGAGCAGGTTACTCAGCACGTTCATTTCGTTGATAAAAAACGTAAACGTGAACTGCTGTCGCAGATGATTGGTCAGGGCAACTGGCAGCAGGTGCTGGTGTTTACCCGTACCAAACATGGCGCGAACCATCTGGCAGAGCAGCTGAATAAAGACGGCATCCGCAGTGCGGCTATCCACGGTAATAAATCTCAGGGTGCGCGTACGCGTGCGCTGGCTGATTTTAAATCCGGTGATATTCGCGTGCTGGTAGCGACCGATATTGCCGCGCGTGGTCTGGACATTGAAGAGTTACCGCACGTGGTGAACTACGAGCTGCCAAATGTCCCGGAAGACTACGTGCACCGCATTGGTCGTACCGGTCGTGCGGCCGCTACCGGCGAAGCGTTGTCTCTGGTGTGCGTCGATGAACACAAGCTGTTGCGTGATATCGAGAAGTTGCTGAAAAAAGAGATCCCGCGTATTGCAACGCCAGGCTACGAGCCAGATCCGTCCATTAAAGCTGAGCCGATCCAGAACGGTCGCCAGCAGCGTGGCGGCGGCGGTGGTCGTGGGCAGGGCGGAGCAGGGCGTGGCCAGCAGCCGCGTCGTCAGGATGGCGGTGCGCCAAAAGCGAAACCGCGTAGCGGAGAAGGCAAACCGGTAGGCGATAAGCCTCGTCCACCGCGCCGTCCGCGCAAACCGTCTGCAGCACAGTAATTCACCTTGCTGTATGGCAGTATAAACACGCTATCCGGCCTACACACTGTGTAGACCGGATAGGTCAATCACTCCCCCGAACTTTGTGATTTCAGCACGATTGAGCAGGTATATCGTCCTGCCGGGTGAATCGAAATCGTCGTCTCAAATACTTTCCCGTCCCTGTCCAGATAACGACGCACGATTCTCATCGCTGGCGAATCAGGTGCTACATTGAGAATCTTTGCCACCTTTTTGGGCACGCCGACAGCCGTAATGGTCTGATGCACCTCATGGCTTTTAATACCGTAATGCGTTTCGATCAAATCGCTGATTAACGAGTGTGGGTCGTCACGGATGTACGTACGCAGTTTGGCGTAATCCGTGCTGGCATAACTGTCCGTCCAGCAGATTGGCGCGTCGGGGTTTTGCGCATCTTCGCGAGTGCTGGCAATGTGCAGCCAACGGGAACCGGGCGGGCAGCCAATCATCTGGGACAACTCTATGTCCGCCACAATCTCATCGATTTTCTTGATGACGCGCAGATTGTTTTTGGCCAGCAGCAACAGATCCTCAAGATGCGATAGCGGGTGATTGACGCCGTTAGCCTTAGGTTCGCAAACGCGGGTTCCCGCGCCTTTACGCCGTGATATCAGACCTTGCTCTGTTAATTCCCTTAACGCCTCACGCATGGTGTGGCGGCTGACCTGCCATGTTTCGCACAGTTCCATTTCCGTAGGAAACAGCGAACCGGGGGCAAAAGTTCCCACCGCAATTTGCTGCGCCAGTTCACGTGCTATTCGCTTGTACAGAGATTCTTTCATCGCAGTTTCATCAAAATATTAGTGATCTTTATCACGAAAATTTGTACGGACTATTCCCTACATTTCTTATGAATACTATTAATGTCCGTACATTCAAATGTACGGACATTTGTTTATGTCTGGACATTTGTGGCGGCATTTGAATATCCAACAAACTGCCGTAAACACGCATCTTATCATTATCAGATTTTCCAGGGGGATTTATGGCTTCGAATGTACTTGATTCTGTTCTGTTCAGGGATTTTTTCGGCACACCGGCGATGCGCGCGGTGTTTGACGATCGTGAGCTGGTGCGCAAATACGTGGAAGTGGAAGTGGCATTAGCCAAAGCCCAGGCACGCTGCGGTGTGATACCCGAGGCTGCGGCGCAGGAAATCGCAGAAAAATGTAATGCTGACACGCTCGATTTTGATTTATTGCGCCATGAAACCGAAATTGTGGGTTATCCGATCCTACCGCTGGTGCACCAGATTTCTAAACAGGCTGGCGAGTCCGGTGGTTATGTGCACTGGGGGGCCACCACTCAGGACATTATGGACACCGCAGTGGTTCTGCAAATTCGTGATGCTTTTGCGCTCATTGAGTCCGATATGGACAAACTCCGCGCCACGCTGGCCGATCTTTCACGCCGCTACCGTGATACGCCGATGGCCGGGCGAACCCATTTACAACAGGCTTTGCCCGTGACCTTTGGCTACAAAACTGCCATCTGGCTGGATATGTTTGAACGCCACGCGGAACGTCTTACCCAGGCGCGTCCTCGTGTATTGGTCGGCGAATTTGCGGGGGCAGCCGGTACGCTGGCATCACTGGGGTATAAAGGCCTCGTGGTACAAAAAGCGATGATGGAAGAGCTTGGGCTAAATGTCCCAACATCCACCTGGCACGTCGCGCGTGATGGTTTTGCCGAAGCGGTGAACCTGTTAGCGGTGATTACCGGGTCGCTGGGCAAGATTGCCTACGACGTAATGCTGCTGGCAGCAAACGAGTTTGGCGAACTGTATGAGCCGTTTGTTAAAGGGCGTGGCGCCAGCAGTACCATGCCGCAGAAACGCAACCCTATTTCCAGTGAGCTGATGCTGGCCTGTGCCAAAGGCGTTCGCCAACAGGCAGGGTTGATGCTTGATGCGATGGTGCAAGATCTGGAGCGCGCAACCGGGCCGTGGCATGCCGAATGGATTGCTATCCCAGAAAGTTTCGTTCTCAGCGCGGGGGCATTGCATCAGGCCAACTTTATGCTGGCGGGGCTGGTGGTCGATGAAGAGGCGATGAAACGTAACCTCGGCATGACTAACGGATTGATTGTGGCTGAAGCGGTCATGATGGGGTTGGCTCCGTATATTGGTCGTCAGGATGCACATGACGTGGTGTATGACGCCTGTCGTATCGTCAACGAACAAGGTGGACGATTGGCTGATGTGCTGAATGCGATGCCATCTGTCTCTGAACGACTGGACCCACAGTTGATTGAAAAACTGACCGACCCAGCAAATTACCTTGGAATGGCACCGGCGATGGTGGATCAGGTATTAGCAAGATACATGTCGCGGAAATGAATGCTCTCGGGCTAACGGAATAAGGATATTTTTATGTCAACGAATTCTGTCACGGGAAAATCCATTCTGTCGTTCCTGATACCGCTGGCGATAGGCGCGATCATTTGGTTTTATCCTGTTCCTGATGGTCTAACGCCTCAGGCCTGGCATATGTTCGCGATATTTGCCGCGACCATTGCCGCCATTCTCACTCAGCCGCTCCCTTCGGGGGCGGTGATGTTGATTGCACTTTGCGTGGTTATTTTCACCAAAACGTTACCAGAGGCAAAGGCGCTGTCAGGGTTTGCGTCCGGTACGGTATGGCTCATTTTCTGCGCCTACGTCTTGTCTCTGGGGTTTGTGACGTCAGGACTGGGGAAACGTATTGCGTATAAAATGTTATCGCTCTTTGGCGGCAGCAGCCTGGGTATTGCTTACTCACTGGGGGTTTCCGATCTGATTATGGCCCCGGCAATGCCGTCAGTAACTGCGCGGTCCGGGGGCATAATTTTTCCCATCACGCGTTCCATCAATGATGTGTTGGGCTCCGCTCCAGGGGTAACGGGCAAACGTATTGGCGATTTCTTAACCATGGTGTGCTTCCAGTTTACGCCGATTACCGGGGCGATATTTCTCACCGGGATGGCGGCGAATCCGCTGGTAGCGAGCCTGGCGAAATCGTCATTGGGTATGGAGATAACCTGGGGCGGATGGTTTATTTCCGCAGTAGTCCCTGCGATGGTTTGTTTCTGTCTGATGCCGCTACTGGTCTATAAATTATTGGATCCTGAGCTTAAGCGTACGCCAGAGGCAAAAGCGATGGGTAAGCAGGCGCTCGGTGAGCTCGGTTCGATGAGCAGCAACGAGAAAAAGGTCGCGTTTGGTTTTGTGCTGGCGCTGGTTGGCTGGGGCACCAGTTTGATTACTGGATTGTCTGCCACATCTGTCGGGCTGGGGCTGGCTGCTTATCTGTTTGCTTCGGGTGCTGTTAGCTGGAAAAGTTTGCTTAATGACCATGCAGCCTGGGATACGGTTATCTGGTTTAGCGTCATTATTAGCCTTGCGACCGGACTTGCCGATCTGGGTTTTATTAAATGGATGACAATAAAGTTAGGCAGCGGTATTCAAGGGTTTGGTGCGATTGAGTCCTTTATTGTGCTGGGGATCCTTTACATTTACGTCCACTATCTCTTTGCTACGGCTACCGGGCACGTAGCTGCGCTGTATGCTCCTTTCGCGGCCACGGCGATAGCTGCGGGTGCACCGCCGATGATGGTTGCTATTTGCTTCGGTATCTTTAGTAATCTGATGTGGGGGAATACCGAGTATGGTGGCGGACCTGGTCCTATTTATTTTGCCCAGGGCTATTTTGAACGACCGCGTTTTTACAAAATTAACCTCTGTGTGGTAACGGCAAATGTGATTATCATTTTTGCAGTGGGCATGCTGTGGTGGAAGCTGCTGGGATACTATTAACCGACACGTTTATTCGGCCTGCAATGTACCTGACTGTAGGCCGGATAAGGTGTAAGCCGCCATCCGGTAATTTAAGCCAGAGCTGCGAAGCGCTTTCCAGAATGGGGGAAAAAGGTACATCCAACGCCTGAAATGTGCCACAATAGTGGCTGTTTATACAGTATTTCAGGTTTTCTCATGGCACTTACGGCTGCGCTAAAAGCGCAAATCGCCGCCTGGTACAAGGCGCTTCAGGAACAGATCCCCGACTTTATCCCCCGTGCGCCGCAGCGGCAGATGATTGCTGACGTCGCGAAAACGCTCTCCGGGGAAGAAGGGCGACATCTGGCGATTGAAGCACCGACCGGGGTGGGGAAAACCCTGTCGTATCTGATCCCCGGTATTGCCATCGCGCGTGAAGAACAAAAAACGCTGGTGGTCAGTACCGCCAACGTCGCTTTGCAGGACCAGATCTACAGCAAAGATTTACCGCTGCTGCGCAAAATTATCCCCGACCTGCGTTTTACCGCTGCGTTTGGTCGCGGACGCTATGTCTGCCCGCGTAACTTAGCGGCGCTGGCCAGCACTGAACCCAATCAGCAGGATCTGCTGGCTTTTCTCGACGATGACCTGACGCCCAACAACCAGGAAGAACAAAAGCGCTGTGCCAGGCTAAAAGGCGATCTCGACAGCTACAAGTGGGACGGGCTGCGCGATCACACCGATATCGCTATCGACGACGGACTCTGGCAGCGTCTGAGCACCGATAAAGCCAGCTGTCTGAATCGCAACTGTCACTACTATCGTGAATGCCCTTTTTTTGTCGCCCGCCGGGAGATTCAGGAAGCTGAAGTGGTCGTGGCTAATCATGCGCTGGTAATGGCGGCCATGGAAAGCGAAGCCGTTTTGCCGGAGCCGAAAAATCTACTGCTGGTACTTGATGAAGGCCACCATTTGCCGGATGTCGCGCGCGATGCGCTGGAGATGAGCGCAGAAATCAGCGCTCCCTGGTATCGACTGCAGTTGGATCTATTTTGCAAATTAGTGGCTACCTGCCTGGAGCAGTTTCGCCCGAAGACCACGCCGCCACTGGCAAATGCCGAGCGTCTGAACGGTCACTGTGAGGAGCTGTATGAGCTGATTTCATCGCTCAATAACATTCTTAATCTGTATATGCCCGCTACCCAGGAGGCAGAACACCGCTTCGCGATGGGCGAATTGCCTACGGAAGTGATGGAGATTTGTCAGCGTCTGGCAAAGCTAACAGAAATGCTGCGCGGTCTGGCGGAACTGTTCCTCAACGATCTCAGCGAAAAAACCGGCACTCACGATATCGTGCGTCTGCATCGGGTTATTTTGCAGATGAACCGGGCGCTTGGCATGTTTGAGGCGCAAAGCAAACTGTGGCGGCTGGCATCGCTCGCGCAGTCGTCAGGTGCACCGGTAAGTAAATGGGCGACGCGCGAGGTGCGTGACGGGCAGATCCACGTCTGGTTCCACTGCGTGGGGATTCGTGTGAGCGATCAGCTAGAACGACTGCTGTGGCGTAGCGTCCCGCATATTATTGTCACTTCCGCAACGCTGCGCTCGCTCAACAGCTTCTCGCGTTTGCAGGAGATGAGCGGTCTGAAGGAAAAAGCAGGAGACCGGTTTGTCGCGCTGGATTCACCGTTTAATCACGTTGAACAGGGCAAAATCGTCATTCCGCAAATGCGCTATGAACCGTTAATTGATAACGAAGAGCAGCATATCGCGGAAATGGCCGCCTATTTTCGTGAACAGCTGGAGAGTAAAAAGCATCAGGGCATGCTGGTACTCTTTGCCAGCGGTCGGGCGATGCAGCGTTTTCTTGAGCACGTTACCGATTTGCGCCTGCTGTTGTTGGTGCAGGGCGATCAGCCGCGCTACCGTCTGGTGGAGTTGCACCGCAAACGGGTGACCAACGGCGAGCGCAGCGTGCTGGTTGGGCTGCAATCTTTTGCTGAAGGTCTGGACTTGAAAGGCGATCTGCTGACTCAGGTGCATATTCACAAAATTGCTTTTCCGCCTATCGACAGTCCGGTGGTGATCACCGAGGGCGAGTGGTTGAAAAGCCTGAACCGCTACCCCTTCGAGGTGCAGAGCCTGCCTGCGGCGTCGTTCAATTTGATCCAGCAGGTTGGGCGACTCATCCGTAGCCATGGCTGCTGGGGAGAAGTGGTTATTTATGACAAGCGTTTATTGACCAAAAGCTATGGCAAGCGTTTACTGAACGCGTTACCCATATTTCCGATAGAGCAACCTGCTGTGCCAGACGTTATAGTAAAACCAAAAGAAAAAGCGAAACCCACGCGCCGCCGTCGGCGTTAACGATGCGAGCAACAGGCAAGGAGTTATCGATGGATTACCGCAAAATCATTAAAGAGATTGGGCGAGGAAAAAATCACGCGCGTGACCTGGACAAGGATACCGCTCGCGGACTGTATACCCATATGATGAACGGCGACGTACCTGACCTCGAGATGGGCGGGGTACTGATTGCGCTACGTATCAAGGGCGAAGGTGAAGCGGAGATGCTGGGCTTTTACGAAGCGATGCAAAACCACACCATTCGCCTGACTCCGCCGGTAGCCAAACCCATGCCGATTGTCATTCCCAGCTACAATGGTGCGCGCAAGCAGGCGAATTTGACTCCGCTGCTGGCGATTTTATTGCATAAACTTGGCTTCCCGGTGGTGGTGCACGGCGTCAGTGAGGATCCGACCCGCGTGCTGACTGAAACCATTTTCGAACTGATGGGAATTACGCCAACGCTGCATGCCGGGCAGGCGCAGGCAAAGCTGGATGGTCATGAGCCGGTGTTTATTCCGGTGAGCGCGCTGTGCCCTCCGCTGGAGAAACAGCTGGCGATGCGCTGGCGCATGGGTGTGCGTAACAGTGCGCACACGCTGGCTAAATTAGCCACGCCGTTTGCTGAAGATGCCGCGCTGCGTCTTTCCAGCGTGTCCCACCCGGAATACGTTTCGCGCGTGGCGAAGTTCTTCGGCGATATCGGTGGGCGCGGCCTGTTGATGCATGGTACCGAGGGCGAAGTGTATGCCAACCCGCAGCGTTGCCCGCAGATAAGCCTGATCGATTCATCCGGTGTGCGAGTGCTACAAGACCGACAGAGCGAGATGCCTGACGAGCCGGTACCGCTACCGGTAGCAAAAGACCCGGAAACCACCGCGCGCTGGATTGAGCGTTGTCTGGCTGGCAGCGAGCCTGTTCCGGCATCGTTGAAAATCCAGATGGCCTGCTGCCTGGTGGCAACCGGTGAGTCCGTCTCACTGGCTGAAGGACTTGCCCGCGTCGAGCAAAGTTTCTAAACCATTTGTTATCCCGACGGGCCTGTTGCCTGGCCTGTCGGTTCTCTCTTTTCGGCAATGTGAAATTTCTGCACGTTTATTGACCTCCAGCGCACCGTGGCGCAGCATAGTTTGTTGAAAAATAAGAAACACAACAAACACGCGACACAAAGGAGATAACAATGAACAGTGGACATCGCTTCCATGTGCCAACGCTGCACGCCTTTATCCAGGCCGTTTTTCATCAGATGGGAAGCAATGATCAGGAGGCGCGGCTGGTGGCCGACCATCTGATAGCCTCTAACCTCGCCGGTCACGACTCCCATGGCATCGGTATGATCCCAAGCTATATTCGCTCATTCTCGCAGGGGCATCTGCAGATCAACCGTCATGCCAAAGTGGTAAAAGATGCGGGGGCGGTGATTACGCTTGACGGCGACTGTGCGTTTGGTCAGGTGGCGGCGCACGAGGCAATAACGCTTGGAATCGAAAAGGCGCGTCAGTACGGAATCGCCGCTGTGGCATTACATAATTCGCACCATATCGGCCGTATTGGCTACTGGGCGGAGCAATGTGCGGCAGCAGGTTTTGTCTCGGTGCATTTTGTGAATGTGGTGGGGATCCCGATGGTCGCACCGTTTCATGGCCGCGATAGCCGTTTTGGCACCAATCCCTTCTGCGTCGTATTCCCGCGCAAAAATACCTTCCCACTGTTGCTGGACTATGCAACCAGCGCCATCGCGTTTGGCAAAACCCGTGTGGCATGGCATAAGGGCGAGCCGGTGGCTCCAGGATGCCTGATTGATGTGGCGGGTGTGCCCACTACCGATCCTGCGGTAATGCAGGTTTCTCCGCTGGGGTCGTTGCTGACCTTTGCCGAGCACAAGGGGTATGCGCTGGCGGCGATGTGCGAAATTATGGGCGGTGCGCTTTCTGGCGGTAAAACCACACATGAAGAGAGCCTGCAGACCAGCGCGGACGCCATCATTAACTGTATGACCACCATCATTATGAATCCACAACTGTTCGGCGCGCCGGACTGCGACAACCAGGTCGCGGCATTTGCTGAGTGGGTGAAAGCGTCCCCGCATGCTGAAGATGCCCCGATCCTGTTGCCTGGGGAGTGGGAGGTGAATACTCGCGAGGAACGGCTGGAACACGGTATTCCGCTGGATGCCGGAAGCTGGCAAGCGATTTGTGAGGCGGCACTGCAAATTGGGATGCCAGACACCGTGTTGCAGGAATTCTGTCAACGGCTGGAAAAATAGGCAAAAAAAAGCCCGTCTAGTGGCGGACGGGCAAACAAAGGGTAACAAACAGGGTCAATGAGGGTTGGAGCATTGGGTCGTACAGGTAATCTTTCGGTTATTTATAGATAACCGCGGTGCCGCTCATTTTGTCTTTGCCGATAGCGGAAGTGATGCTGTAGCCAGTTGCACCAGCTGCATTCGCTTTCTCAGCCAGTTTGGCTTCCAGGCCGTCCAGCGTAGTAGCGCCGTCAGCAGATACCACACCAATTTTGTTCATGTTTTGCGCCTGAGTAGAGGAAACCGGCTCGGCAGCGAAAACGCCAAATGACAGGGTAGACAGGGCGATGGCAGCAACAGCAAATTTGATATTTTTCATGATTAATCTCTCGCAGGGTTGTTCTGTTAGTCAGTGTTCTTTAAGAAGACGTTGTTCCGTCGATGCGATAAGTATCACGTTTTTTTTGGTGAGAGAAAATCGAATAGAATTGACCACATCAATCAAATAAATTGAATGACAAATAACTTATTGAATATTAATAAATTCGAGTAAGGGATTTACAGTTCTTGTCATTGCGCTTTACAGAGAAGGCGACAACGGCACATTTTGCTACACAGGGTGCAAAAAATCGTGCTCGTAAAGGAAATCGTATGCGCTGAAACTTTTGGTAAAGATAAGTCAACGTAGCTGGCTGTCTTTCGAACCTCTGCGATTATATCCTGAAAATGCTGAGTTATGTGAATCTTTATCCTGTTGGCAGGCGATGCACAAGCGTACCCCTGGCACGGCCTCACGTCTGGCCTGAGGGATAGGATTGCCGCATTCTTCGCATTCATACAGACTTTCCCCCGTCGGTAACTCACCGCGAGCGCGGGCAACAGCATCTTCAATAGTATTGTTGATCTGTTCGTTAACCGCGTCGTCATTTGCCCATCCGGATGCCATGTGTACCTCCTGCTGATGTCTACAGACTAAGTATAGCGAAGGTGATGGCTGAAAAACGACCACGCGCCAGCAGTATCAGATTTCAGACCATTCACGCAGCAGGTTATGGTAGAGATTGAGTAATGACAGGATCTCGCTGCTCTCCCCATGGCGAGCTTTCAGGGATTGAATGTTTTTATCCAGTTCAAAAAGCATGGCGCGATTTTTGTCGTCACGGACCATCGACTGTATCCACATAAAAGACGCTACACGAACGCCATGGGTCACTGGCGTGATGCAATGTAGGCTGCTGGAAGGGTAAAGCACCAGATCGCCTGCCGGAAGCTTCACCGCATGCTGGCCGTAAGTATCATTGACCAGCAGTTCTCCCCCTTCATAATCATTCGGGTTACTCAGGAATAAAGTTGCGGAAAGGTCCGTGCGCATCCAGCCGTTTTGCGGATGGCTACGCACCGCACCGTCAACGTGAAAACCGTAGGTCTCGTTGTCCTGGTAGCGATTAAACAGCGGTGTGGAGAGCGTTTTCGGTAGTGCTGCGGCGAAGAAAAGCGCGCTGTTATTTACCGCAGTCTGTACCGCCTGTTGTAAAACGCCGTAGCGTTCACTTTGCGTATTCACCTGCTGGTTGTTTTTTACCTGCGCCCCCTGAGCGCCGGTGGTTGCGCGGCCATCAACCCAGTCGGCAGCGTCCAGTTGTTCATGAAACCAGGCTACATCCTGCGCCGACAGAACGCCGGGAATGTGGTACATCATCAGTATTTCTCCTGAAAGTGGGGCTTACGCCCCACGCGATGGATTAGAAATGCATATTGGCGGTGAGCAGGAAAGTTCTTGGCTCGCCCGGATGATAACGGTATCCACTCTTGTTTATGGAGGATACATAATCGGTGTCGAACAGGTTATAGACGTTTAGCTGGAAATCGAGATTGTGATTCACGCGATAGCCCAGTTTGGCGTCAGCGACCCAGTAACCTTCAGTGTAGGATGGCGTACCCACTGCACCGTCGGAACCGCGATGCATACTACCCACGTAGCGAGCGCCTGCGCCAACGGAGATATCATCGGTAGCCTGATACTGGTTCCACAGCGTGAACGCATGTTCCGGTGTATATGGCAGGGAAGAGGAGCCATCCTGAGCAACGTTTTTACCGCTGTGGATGGTCGCGCGTTGCTGGGTGTAACCCCCAATAATCTGCCATGCGGGGGTGATGTTGCCTGCTACCGAGAGCTCGTAGCCTTCAACGCGTTTCTCTCCGTACTGGGAATAGGTACCGTCGTCGTTCTGCTCAACTTCATTCTCAATATCCGTGCGGAAAATCGCAGCGGTTAACAGCAGGCGCTTATCCAGCACCTCCCATTTGGTGCCGATCTCGCTGGTTTTCGCTTTCTGCGGTTTGAAATCGGTACGATTCGCACTGTTACCGCTGCCGCCCTGAGCAAGAGCAAAGTTGCTGCCGCCCGGCGGTTGCTGAGAAACGGCATAGTTGATGTACACGTTACCGTTATCGGTCAGGTGATACAGCGCGCCAGCTTTCCAGTTCACCAGATTGCCTGATTTGGCAGTATCCACAGTGGTGACCGGGGAACCTTTAGCCACGCCTGTCGGGCACGCGACTGCGCCGCGACCGGAAGCGCCGCAAGCGGTGGCGCTGTCATATTCTGTGCGGTAATTGTCGAGGCGAATACCACCGTTCAGCTCGAATTCACGGGTAATTTGTAGCGTATCAAAAGCGTATACACCGAAGGTGTCTGTTTGCCCGTTAGCGTTGGCGCCGTTACGAGACAATCCGCCGATATTCACATTGCTGTCGGGGTGATAGATATTCACCGGTGGTGGGGTGATCGGCGCCACGCCATAGTTGGTTTGTGTTTCGCGCGTCAGCTCCACACCGGTGCTGATGTCGTGACCGATGGAGCCCGTGTAGAACGTTGAGGTCAGGTTGGTCTGGTTGGTCAAGATCTTATTGCTGACATCCTTGGTATTTGCCAGGCGTGACCAGGTCCAGCTGTCGACGCTGCTGGTGGGTTGGGTGATGTTAGACGCGCCGCCCATCACCGCTGTCATCAGATAATCCTGTTTAATGCGCGACCAGCGGGTGGTGTTGCGAATAGTGGTGCTGTCGTTCAGGTCATGTTCAAAACGCATCGTCGCGGTATCGGTTGTCGAATCGTCATAATCCGAGTTGGTACCGTAGAAATTATGCGTATCCACTTTGCCTGAATGATTCAGTGCAGAAGTCCCCGCAGAAGGTGCGGAATATCCCGGCAGGCCAATGGTAGGGATGCCGCCATCCGGCGTGTTGTGCTGGGTGACATGTAGATAGTTCAGGTACAGTCGGTTCTCAGTCCCTAAGCCAAAAGCGAGAGAGGGGGCCACACCGTAACGTTCATTCTTAACATTATCGCGACCAGCATCATGCGTTTTTTCGCCCATCAGGTTTAAACGTGCGGCGGTGGTCTCGCCGATGACCTGGTTAATGTCCAGCGTACCACGGCGGAACCAGGCGCTACCGACGCTGGCCGAAGCATCGATTCCTGAGTCGGTGCGTGGCTGTTTGCTGATCATATTGATAGACCCAGTCGGTGCGCTACGTCCATAGTCGGTACCGGAAGGACCTTTGATTACTTCCACCTGTTCGGTATTGAAGGTGTCGCGCGTGATGCTGCCAATATCACGGATACCGTCGATATAAATACTGTTCGAGGTATCCGCACCACGCATGTAAACCGCGTCTCCGGTGCTGGAGTTACCATTCTCACCCGCGAAAAATGCGCCAACGCCCGGGACGTTTTTCAGCGCGTCGGTCAGATTTGTTGCGCCTTGATCCTTAATCACCTGCTCAGAAATCACCGTCATGGTGCGGGTTGTATCCGCCACCGGACGGGAGAATTTAGGGTCGGCAGACTGTGTTGGGGCGTACAGCGAAGGTTTGGCCGCTTCAACGACCAGAGTGTCTTCTTGTTTTTTATCCTGGTCGTCCGCAGCGACAGCCTGAGCTATAGGGGACAGGCCAATGCACAGACCGGCAAAAAAAGTCAGTGAGTGAAAGCTACTGGACGGCAAGTTGCGATTTTTATCCATGTTAATGAGTGACTTATTATTGTTTGAGTGGACGGTTTCACTCGCGCGAAGGGACATCTCTATGGATGTTATACCCTGCAGGCCTCGCGGAAATGAATATGTAATTGATAATGATTTTGATAAGCATTACTAATCAGTGCGACGTTTTAGCATTCATTAATTCAAAAATAAATACATTTATTTACATTGGATTCAAAATGCCAACATATTGATTACAAATTGAGCTGCAATGAAGTGAACCGCACGCAGAAAACTGCATTCGGGGTGAATGCAGTTGGGCTGAGATGGGGGTTACTTATAGATGGTTGCGGTACCGTACATCTGATTTTTGCCGCCCGCAGAATCAACGACAAAGCCTTTTGCCCCTTGCTCTTTCGCTTTCTCTGCCAGCTTGTCTTCGAGGTCGCTCAGGTTAGAGGCGCCGGTAGCGGATACTGTGCCGGAAGCTTGTAGCTGACCGGTAGCTGAGCTGGTGTATGGCTGTGCAGCAAAGGAGGCAAATGTCATGCCGGAAAGTACGGTAGCAGCAAGTAATGTGAGGCATTTCTTCATGGTGATATCCTCTGAAAAACAACAGGTGTGCCTGATAAGTTTAGGTCGTCAGCGGATGACATTTACCGCAAAAAATTGGTGATGAGCTGTCTGTTTTTTGAACAATTCGCAAAGCGTCAAACAGGTGTAAAAAATCAAATTTCCTTGTTGTGTGTGTTTACCGCGTGGCGTTATGCGGGTATCTTACGCCGCTGTTAAAAGGAGAATGCTATGTCCGCCCTGAAACCGGGATTACACCCACGCAACCGCCACAATGGCCGTTATGATCTTGCGACTTTATGCCAGGTTACGCCCGAGCTGACGCAATTTCTCACCCTCACGCCCGGCGGCGAGCAGAGTGTTGATTTCGCGAATCCGCAGGCAGTAAAGGCGCTCAATAAAGCACTACTGGCGCATTTTTATGCGGTGAAAAACTGGGATATTCCAGATGGTTTTTTGTGTCCGCCGGTGCCTGGTCGTGCTGACTACATACACCATTTGGCCGATCTGTTGAGTGAAACCAGCGGAACCATTCCGGCAAATGCGAGCGTGCTGGACGTGGGAGTTGGGGCAAACTGTATTTATCCACTGATCGGCGTGCATGAATATGGCTGGCGATTCACGGGTAGTGAAACCAGTAGCGAAGCGTTTAACAGCGCTCAGGCGATCGTCAACGCCAATCCGGGATTAACCCGTGCTATTCGTCTGCGTCGCCAGAAAGATGCAACGGCAATCTTCAACGGCATCATTCACAAAAATGAGCAGTATGAAGCCACATTATGTAACCCGCCATTCCATGATTCTGCGGCCTCAGCCCGCGCCGGAAGCGAGCGCAAACGCCGTAATCTGGGACAGGACAAAGACGATGCGCTGAACTTTGGCGGACAGCAGCAGGAGTTGTGGTGTGAAGGCGGTGAAGTGGCGTTCATCAAAAAAATGATCGCCGAAAGCCAGGCCTTTGGTCGCCAGGTGATGTGGTTTACCACGCTGGTTTCGCGCGGTGAGAACTTGCCTCCACTGTATCACGCGCTAACGGATGCGGGCGCGGTGAAAGTGGTTAAGAAAGAGATGGCCCAGGGGCAAAAGCAGAGTCGCTTTATTGCCTGGACCTTTATGGATAACGATCAGCGTCGTCGTTTTATGGCGCGTAAACGCTAAAGCGTTGGCTCGGTTGGCGGTAGCGGTTCGCTTGCAGCCGACGCAGGACCATTCCCTGGTGCAGGTAACACTTGATACGTCTGTACCGGGGCGCGTATGTTGGCCAGATCGAAGTATTTCTTCACCTGGCTGTCGAGCGCAAAACGTACCGTCCACTGCTTCAGCGGTAAGGTGGTAAACGAGACCCGTAGCGTGAATGCCGTATTGGTTAATCCTACAATCCCGGCAAACGACGGCTCGCCGATAATCAGCCCGCGAATATCATCTTTTTCCATCACCGCAGCAACTGCGTCTTTCAACGCCTGATTCGCTTTATCCGCATCCTCATGGCGGTCTACGTCGTAATTGGCGACGACCGATCCAATTCCACGCACAAAGTTGGCGAAGGTCGTAATCGATGACCAGGGAATGATATGGTACGCCCCGGTGTCCTGACGCACGCCCACAGAACGAATGGACATTCGTTCAACCGTACCGGTGAGTGGACCGATGGTCACCAGGTCGCCGGTGTTCATGCCATTTTCAAACTGAATAAAAATCCCGGTAATAATATCTTTTACCAGCGTTTGCGAGCCGAAAGAGATAGCCAACCCCAGCGCCCCGGCCCCGGCCAGCAATGGGGCGATATTAACGCCAATTTCCGACAGCACAATCATGATGGTGATCGTGCTGATGATCACCGCCAGCGCGTTGCGAAACAGCGTCAACAGGGTTCGGGTACGAGCGCTGGGTAGCGGGCGTCCGTGAATATCGGAAGCCAGACGATTTTCAATCAGGCTGGCAAGGATCGTCCAGCCGATGGCGGAGAAGAATAAAATCAGCACGATACGGATCAGAATATCCACTGTTTTTTCTCCTGCGCCGTAATGCAGCCAGTTCCAGAGGTCGAACAATCCCCAGGCATTCAATAGCAGCATCACCGCAACGCACACCGTCAGGATCCTGGCCACGCTTAACGCCGTCGACAGCCAGCCATTCAGTCGTTTTTGTAATTCCGGATAGCTGCGCTGGGTGTGTGGCGAAAGGGTAATAGTTTTGGCTATCCAGCGGGAAAACATGCCGGAAACAAAGGCGGCAATTCCAATGATTACCAGGCTGCGCAGCGTAGCGCCCATCATGAATTTCAGGCTGTTGCCCGGATCAAACAGCGAAAAGAAAAACAGCACAATGAAGTAGGCGCTGGCCAGCCAGTGCCATACCAACGCAAAGGCACGGATAAACAGGCTGAAAAAAGCTAACGATCTTTCTGCCAGATTCTGTAAATGCAGCGTTATCTCTTTCTTGTTTCTGAAAATCAGGTACAGCGCCCATAGCGTGATACACAGCATGATGATGACGTTGGCCATCGCGCCGACCTGCACATTGACCTGATTGGAGATAATGGGAACGGCAACTATAAGCCCGTAACCAATCAAACTGCTTAATGAACTCAAACGCCGATTCCAGTAGCGCGCACCGGCATCCTGAATGTTAAACGGGCGTAGTTCAGCCACCGTTGGGCAAAATATCAGACGCAAAATGGCTTTGAAGAACTCAATCAGGGCAAAGGCATTGAGAAACAGGCTTTGCTGAAAGGCGATGGTGCGACTGCCGGCATTCATTCTGTCGCTCAGTATCTGCCCGACAAACAATGTCAGCGCCAGCAGAAGCAAATCAATAATGAATGCGCCAACGATCATCGCCGGAAGCTGCAGCCAGTTGCTGCGTTCGCGGTTTTTCCGCCGTGCCCATTGCCCCATTTTGCGATACAGAGGCAGCGCGCACAGGCGGATCAGCCAGTAAAACCCGAACACTGACGCCGCCAGCATTAAAAAATGAGTCAGGGCATTGGTGAACGTTTGCGAGTTAAAGGTCTTGTGCGGTGCATCGGTAATATTGCGATAAAGCTGGGCAAAGCGGCTGGAGAGCGCCTCACCGTAGTGCCGGGTGACATCCGTGACGTTTTCCAGTACCGTTTTTTCTTCCGTTAACGTGGGTGGGACAATGGTTGGCACCGGCTCAGCAGGGGGCGCAGTTGCCACTTTGCGTAATTGATCGATCAGTTCCTTCCGCGAGGTGTCATTTTCCAGCACATCAGCCAGTGCGCCGTAAGCCGCTTTCTTCTGTTCAACATCTGGCTCCTTTGCCGGGGCGGTTTGTGCGTTGGTTGACGTTGGCGTGGTGACGCCAGGTATCGTCACTGCTTGTGCCGGAAGACTCAACAGACAAACAAAGATGAACAGGATCCAGCGCATGACTCCTCCCATGAGAAAATAAATTCAAAAGGATAAGTATAGATGTCAGGGCGGGAGGGAATTGAAATGAGAGGATTCTGGTGAAAAACCTCCCTTCGGGCGAAGGGAGGTTGAGCTATCAGGAAACGTGCTGCAAGAATTCCTGTAAGCGTTGGCTGGGTGGATTTTCAATCAGGGCCTGCGGATTACCGTCTTCGGCAATTCGTCCCTTATCAATGAAAATCAGGCGTGAAGCCACTTTTTCGGCAAAGCCAATTTCGTGGGTCACAATCACCATGGTCATCCCTTCTTCCGCCAGGTCCTGCATAACTTTCAGAACTTCATGGCGCAGTTCCGGGTCGAGTGCTGAGGTTGGCTCATCAAACAGCATCATTTTCGGTTTTACCGCCAGCGCACGGGCGATAGCCACACGCTGTTGTTGACCGCCGGACAGTTCAGAAGGGTAGTGATGTGCACGTTCGGCCAGACCCACTTTTGCCAGCAGCTCTTTCGCCAGTTTCTCGGCCTGTTCTTTATTCGCCCCGCGTACGCGCTGCGGTCCAAACATGACGTTTTCCAGCGCCGTCAGATGTGGGAACAGGTAAAACTGCTGAAATACCATTCCGGCTTCCTGACGGATTAAGCGCTCGTCTACCTTCGGATCGTTTACTTTCAGACCGTCGACGATCAGATCGCCGGAGGTTATCTCTTCCAGCTTGTTAATGCAGCGCAGCAGTGTAGATTTACCGGATCCTGACGGCCCGATAATCACCACGACTTCACCCTGCTGAATGTTCAGATCAATATTGTGCAGCACCTGGGTTGGACCAAAGTGCTTAGAAACGTTTTTAAATTCAATCACAGGATTTTCATCCTTCTTTCCAGACGACGCAGAATGAAGCTCAGCACCAGCGTAATGATCAGATAGAACACCGCAACGGCGCTCCAGATTTCCAGTGCGCGGAAGTTACCGGCAATGATTTCCTGGCCCTGACGGGTCAGTTCAGCGACGCCAATGACAATAAACAGCGAGGTATCTTTAATGCTGATGATCCACTGGTTGCCCAGCGGCGGCAGCATACGACGCAGTGCGAGAGGTAAAATAACGTGGCGGATCGTCTCTGTGCGTGAAAGTCCAAGCGCCAAACCGGCTTCGCTGAACCCTTTATGGATTGAGAGCACCGCACCGCGGGTGATTTCCGCAATATAGGCCCCGGAGTTGATCATGATGGTGACAACGGCGGCGCTAAAGGGGTCAATGCGTAAATCGTTAAATGCCATTGGCAGAGCGAAGTAAATAAACATTACCTGCACAACGATTGGCGTACCGCGAATGACTTCGATAAACACCAGCGCTACGTGGTTGGCGATCCAACCGCCGAAAGTGCGCGCAAACCCTGCTGCAAGTCCGATTATCAGACCGCCAGCCAGACCGAGGACCGAGATCCACAGGGTCATTTTGGCGCCTTCAATCAAAAGCGGGATGGCGGGCCAGATGGCACTCCAGTCAAACTGCATATGTCGTTCCTGTTACCGTGGTGTAAATATTCAAATGCCCGTTTTGCCGGATGTGCTGTGCTTATCCGGCCTACAGGTCTCAAAAATCCAGGCGTAGGCCCGGTAAGCATCACGCTACCGGGCAACGCTGCCGGTTATTATTTAGGTTCAGTACCGAACCATTTTTTGTAGATTTCGTTGTAAGTACCGTTCTCTTTCAGCGTTTTCAGTGCGCCGTTCACTTTCTCACGCAGGTCGTCGCTGCCTTTCGGGAAGGCGATACCGTACTGCTGGGCTTCCAGCGATTCGCCTACAGCTTTGAACTGACCATTGCCAGCTGTTTTGATGAAGTAAAGAATGTTTGGTGTGTCGTGCAGTACAGCGTCTGCGCGGTTGGTGCCCAGTTCCATATATGCGTTATCGATGTTCGGGAACTGACGCAGGTCTTTGGTTTTGATATTCGCTTTCGCGTAATCAACGGAACCGGTGCCACTCTTAACCGCAACGACTTTTCCATCCAGATCTTTTACGCTTTTGACGTCGTTGTTATTCGCTTTCACCATCACTAACAGACCGCTTTTGTAGTAGCCGTCGGAGAAGTCGATCGCTTTTTTACGCTCATCGGTGATGGTGATACCTGCCAGTGCCAGGTCGATATTTTTGGTTTGCAGAGCCGGGATGATGCCGCTGAAATCCATTGGTTTCAGTTCATAATCCAGTTTCAGTTCTTTGGCCACGGCAGCCCACAGATCCACATCAAAACCAACGTATTTGTCACCCTGTTTGAATTCAAACGGTACAAACGCGGTGTCGGTTGCGACAACCAGTTTCTTGTCTGCGGCATGGGAGGACACCGCAAAAGCCAGGGTAAGTGCAGCCAGTGAAACTTTTAATACAGACTTCATAGGATTTCCTTTTATATCCACGGGGCGATCCCCTGCGAGAACAAATGGCTTAATGAAAAAATCGTGCCAATTTTGCAACTCATTGTTTTAACAAGAGGGTGTCTCGTTTTGTTGCACAATAAGTAGGGCAAAGTGAGTAATCTGCACTGTTTTGGGGCACTCATTTGGTGCGAACCAGTCACGGTGCAAACGGTATGACTATTTAGCGTAAAAATTGTTGATAAAACAATCTTTCGTTAACGATTGTGTGAGGTGATTATTACAAATAATTTACTTTGGAGTGACGAGTGATCAATGTTATGCACCATAGATGTGCAAAACCCCCGCCGGAGCGAGGGTTATATAGGTAATTTTTATGTCTGCTGTTACTCAATGTTGGCTTCGATAAACCACAGGAATTTATCGAGGTCGCGAGAAGCTGCGGTAAAGATATCCGCGGTATCTTCGTCTTTTGCTTCGCTGATAGCTTTACGTACGCTGTTTGCAACTACGGCATAACGTTCGGCCAGCTCTTTTAAGTGGTCCTGTACGCTATGGATATCCAGCGGGTAACTTTTCAGAGGCGTTTTGCTATTAATAACCTGAGTTGTGCCCAGTGCCACACCGCCCAACTGTACGGCGCGTTCAGCCATGGTGTCGAGGTGATCGGTCAAAGCTGTACGGAAGCCATCCAGCATTTCATGTACTGCAATGAAGTTTGCACCGCGCATGTTCCAGTGAGCCTGTTTGGTGATCAATGACAGGTCAATGAATTGGATTACTTGCTGATTCAGCAGTTCTACGGTCGCTTTCTTTTCGCTATCAGACACATCGTTGCGGGTATAAAGGAGGGCGGATGCTTTTGTTTTTACCAGTTTCGCGGTACTCATATTTTCATATCCTCTTGATATTTATGTCCCAACTCTTCAACGGAATTAAGTATAGCGCTAAATTTGGATTTTTGTTTCCGGTGTTGCCTATCACTTTAATAGCGAAGACGAGGGTAAATATAAAATATCAAATAAAATCAATGCAATGAGTGTTTTGTTACTTGTGTGGTGTTATTTTTATGTTAATTTTAAGATTAAATGAAATATGCGGATGAGAAAATTATATTTATTAGAATTATTATCACGCAGATTTACAATTGGATATTCTGCATGATTATGCAAACCATGCAGAATATTACGTGGTTAATTCACGTCGACTTGTTTTATTTGTGGCTCTTTACGAATAGTGAGCGTAGAGCCCATTGATGCGACAATAATGGCGCCCAGAGCGAACGTCTGGATAAGCGTCAGCGTTTCACCGAGGAAGATCATTCCGGAAATCGCGGCCAGCGCAGGTTCCATGCTCATCAATGTACCGAAAGTACGCGTAGGCAGGCGCGTTAACGCAATCATCTCCAGCGAATAGGGAAGCGCAGTAGAGAGGACTGCAATGGCCAGACCTAACGGCAAAATGGACCAGTGCCACAGGGCATCTCCGGCCTGGAGTGCGCCGATTGGTACAAATACCAGTGCTGCAATAAATGACCCTACCGCGACGGTCGCAGGACCGTGTTCCGCGCCGGCTCGCTGCCCGGTAAGAATATAGATGGCCCAGCAGGCACCAGCCCCCAGCGCCAGTGCAGCACCCGTTAAATCTACGTGAGAAACGTCCTGACCCAGAGGCAGCAGGAACCAAAGCCCGAGCACTGCCAACGCAACCCAAATGAAATCCACCGGGCGTCGGGATGAAAACAGCGCTACCGCGAGCGGGCCGGTAAATTCCAGCGCCACGGCGATTCCCAGTGGGACGGTTTGGATTGACAGGTAGAAAAGGTAGTTCATCCCGCCCAGAGACAGGCCATAAAACAGTAGCGGCAGGCGTTGTTCTTTGGCGAATCGTAAACGCCAGGGCTTAAAGAAAGTGATAAGAATGAGCGTACCCAGCGCAAGGCGCAGCGCGGTAACGCCTGGCGCACCGACGAGTGGGAACAACGATTTTGCCAGTGATGCTCCGCTTTGAATGGAGGACATAGCAATAAGCAAAACCAAAATAGGCAACCAGACTGGCGCTTTACGTGACAACCCCGGCATCCTTTCTCCTGTCAAATGATGATTACACATCTCCATCTGTGCCACGCTTCAGCATTGTTACGACGCAGATGATTTTATGTATAGAAAAGTAAAACAGCGAGTGTAATGGAATTACGCTCAACTGGTTGAGTATTCGTTGAAAAAAAAATTGCTCAGTTCCGTACAATGGCATGAAAACGATGGATTAATAATCTGTGTGATTAGGAATGTTCTGGATGAATGTGCCATATTGTGCGCGCAATAATGGTATTTTCAATTGAAAAAGTGATGTTAATTGAAAGAGATAGCGGGTTTTTGAAATGTTCTGTTACATGAAAGACCCCGTTAGACATCGCGAATCGCAAAGAGTTTCCCATCAATTTTTGGTATATTTAAAACTTAAGATTTACTTGAAGCACATTTGAGGTGGTTATGAAAAAAATTGCATGTCTTTCAGCACTGGCCGCTGTTCTGGCTTTCTCCGCAGGTACTGCTGTAGCTGCTACTTCTACCGTTACCGGTGGTTACGCTCAGAGCGATGCTCAGGGCGCAGCGAACAAAATGAACGGTTTCAACCTGAAGTATCGCTACGAGCAGGACAACAACCCGCTGGGTGTTATCGGTTCCTTTACTTACACTGAAAAAGATCGTACCGATGCTTCTGGCGACTACAACAAAACCCAATACTACGGCATCACTGCTGGTCCGGCTTACCGTCTGAACGACTGGGCAAGCATCTACGGCGTTGTGGGTGTTGGTTACGGTAAATTCCAGAACGTAGAATCTTCGACTTACAACCACAGCACCAGCGACTACGGTTTCTCTTATGGTGCGGGCCTGCAGTTCAACCCGATCGAAAACGTTGCTCTGGACTTCTCCTACGAGCAGAGCCGTATTCGTAGCGTTGACGTTGGCACCTGGATTGCTGGCGTGGGTTACCGCTTCTAATCACTTCGGTGATATGAAAAATCCGCCTTTTGGGGCGGATTTTTTTTGTCTGTAATCCTGGAAGGAAGTTCGTTGTAGGCCGGATAAGACACAGTGCGTCTTATCCGGCCTACAAGCGTATTATTTGGTTGAGAAAATATCGGTACCCAGATGGTTGTAGTCCACCTTCTGCAGTTTGAAGTTGGTGATGTACACCGGCCCGGCTTTTTTCTCTGAGATAAAGCGGTAGCTGTTGGTGATTTCCTTTGCGCTGATCCCTGTCCACTGCGAGAAAAAACTGAGGAAATCATTGGCGGAGCGACGGGCTTTAATCACCCGATGCGCTTTATCATCGCTCGAAAGCACCATGAAAGGCACCTGGAAATTCTGCTGGAACTGATCGTCATGCGCCAGGTACTGCACCTCTTTTCCCCGCTCTTTAAACGCGAGGCCATGATCGGAGAAATAGACCATCGAGAAACTATTACCGCTGTTACGTAACTGCTCGTAAAGCTGGCGAAGCAGGTCATCCGTCTGCGTCATGGTGTACAGATAACAAGATGTCTCTTTTGACTGGACGAAAGTCTCGTATTTACCCTGTGTTCGGTCACAGGCCTGCGGATGCGAGCCCATTAAATGCAGCACGATGAGCTGTGGCTGAGTGCGCTCGGTTGCCAGCACCTGGGCAGTCATCTTCAACAGCGCTTCGTCACGGGTGTTTTTATCCGCTTCGAAGTCACCGCTTTTGAGGAACTGAACCTCATCAGCGCGCTTCGCAATGCTGGCGATGGCCGTATCGTATTCACCAATCTGTCCCTGATTGGAAAACCACCATGTCTGGAAGCCCGCACGGTTAGCCAGGGTGACAAAGTTATCCTGGAACTGGGGTTTATTATCCACTACCCGATTAAGCGTTAAGCCGAGCGATTTTTGCGTTGAACCGCTGGCAGCAATGTAATCCGCGAAGATATAGCCGTTAACGGAGCTGGCAAACGGGGTGTTATCCCAGTGACCGCCAAACGCGCCTAACGCATCGCGGCGGGCGCTTTCACCGATCACCACGACGTAGGTGTGATACTTCGGTTTAACGGCGGTTACCGTCCAGCTGTCTTTTACGCTCGACAGTTTCGCCATACGCTCTTGTTCGTCGAGCACTTCGTTGTTATTGACGATAACGTCCTTGGCGAAACGGAAAACCGGATAGCCAGTATCTTTCAGCTTGAACACGCCGCCCCAGGCCAGGTTTTGTACCGGGGTAACAAAGAATGCGACAACGCTAAACAGCAAACAAATGCTGTCGAACTTATTCCAGCTGCGCTGCTGCACATCTTTTTTACGGCGTACGGCGATAACGCCAAGGGCAAAAATAAACACTCCAACCAGATAACTGTACCAGGGGAAGATGGTCAGGATCTCGGTTGACTCTTCCATATTGGTTGAGTGCAGCGCCAGTAAGGTATTGAAGTTCGGTGAGCCGTAAGCCTGGCCGAACGGAAAATACATTGCCGCAACGAGTGAGCAAATGCCAATCAGTGCTTTCTGCGCGCGCGGCGCGCTACGCCACAGCAGCATCAATATACAGGTGAAAGCAACGCTATAGAGCAGGCTAAGTGGATAGCCCAGTGCAAGGTTGATCAGCAGAGACTGTAAGAAATAGAGGCCAGTCCACGGACTAATTGCCCGGCTACGAGCAATGATTGAATCTTTGAGGGTTAAATTCATATGCCACTGTTACAAAAACGCCATGTGCTTACCCTGGCGCTAAGGGTCATTGCCTGCCTGAGAGAGCGAGAAGAGGGATAGGGTCCGCATCCGCGAGCCGCAATATACGCAGGGCTGCGAAAAGATAGAGTGTGCGCAAGAGAAGGTCAACTACTACAAAGAAATTGTTTTGCGAGGGACGTGGCAAAACTGACAAAAAGAAGGGTTATTGAGACGAAAACCACCACCGTACCCGGATGACGGTAGGAAAATGAAGCGGCGTACCGCGACGCCGCATTATTTTTCTGAAGGTTTATCCTGCTCTGGTTTGCTGTTAATCATGTCACACAGCATAGAGATCAGCATCAACCGTACTTTAAAGGGAGAGTGGCTAAACACGCGTATACACCTCTTAAATTCATTCATGTAAACCTCCTGACTTCACGATCCCATCAGTCCTTGAGGGATGTCTTTATTATATACAGATATAGCACAGGCTATATTATATAGCTATTGCTAAAACGTTAATTTTTTGTGCCCACGCAACTCTGGTTTACAATGAGCGCTCTCTAATCAGATGCCGTTAACGCGTCACAGTAACGAGGAAGCAGAATGAGTCGTCGCGCAGGTATGCCAACAACAAAAAAAGTGACGCAATTGGTGAATGTCGAAGAACACGTTGAAGGATTTCGCCAGGTCCGGGAGGCGCATCGCCGAGAACTGATTGATGACTACGTAGAGCTGATTTCCGATCTCATTATTGAGGTGGGTGAAGCGCGCCAGGTGGATATGGCAGCGCGACTTGGGGTTTCTCAGCCGACGGTTGCTAAAATGCTTAAGCGCCTTGCTTCAGTCGGATTGATTGAAATGATTCCGTGGCGTGGGGTGTTTTTAACCGCAGAAGGTGAACGACTAGCCCAGGAGAGCCGGGAACGTCATCAGATTGTGGAAAATTTCCTGTTGATGTTAGGCATCAGCCCGGAAATTGCCCGTCGCGACGCGGAGGGGATGGAGCATCACGTCAGTAAGGAAACGCTGGAGGCTTTTAGCCGGTTTACGCAACAGCAAGGAACTGGCTCTGAATGAGTTTTCCTTTATTACGTGCCTTACAGCGCGATCGTTTTTTCCAGCTGTTAATCATCGTTGGGGTTGTACTGAGTCTGTTCACGCCATTTACGCCCCGGTCCTGGCCAGGGGCGATTGACTGGCACACGATTATCACGCTTAGCGGCCTGATGTTACTGACCAAAGGCGTAGAGCTAAGCGGTTATTTCGATGTGTTAGGGCGCAAGATGACCCGCCGCTTCAAAACAGAGCGCCAGCTGGCGATATTTATGGTGCTGGCGGCGGCGTTGTTGTCGACGTTTCTGACCAACGACGTTGCATTGTTTATTGTTGTTCCGCTAACCATCACGCTGAAAAAATTATGTGCCATTCCGGTGAATCGCCTGATTATCTTTGAGGCGCTGGCGGTAAATGCCGGATCGTTGCTCACGCCAATAGGCAATCCACAAAACATTCTGATGTGGGGACGCTCAGGCTTATCGTTTACCGCGTTTACCTGGCAAATGGCGCCGCTTGCGGGGGCCATGATGCTGACGCTGGTGGTGCTGTGCTGGTTCAGTTTCCCACCTAAAGCGTTGCACTATCATACCGGTACGCGCGCACCTGACTGGCAACCACGCCTGGTATGGAGCTGTCTGGCGCTGTATATCGTCTTCCTTGCGGCGCTGGAGTTAAAGCAAGAGCTGTGGGGTCTGGCGATTGTGGCGGCAGGGTTCATGGTGCTGGCGCGTCGCGTGATCCTCAGCGTGGACTGGACGTTGCTGTTAGTGTTTATGGCGATGTTCATTGATGTGCATTTGCTGACGCAGCTCCCGGCCTTGCAGGGGATTACCCACCAGATTGGCACGCTCTCAGCACCGCGACTTTGGTTAACGGCTATTGGCTTGTCGCAGTTTATCAGTAATGTGCCCAGTACGATTTTGCTGCTGAACTATGTCCCGCCGACGCTGCTGCTGGCCTGGGCGGTTAATGTGGGCGGCTTTGGGCTGTTGCCGGGATCGCTGGCGAATCTCATTGCGTTACGGATGGCAAACGACCGACGGATCTGGTGGCGTTTTCATTGGTATTCGGTACCGATGCTGATATGGGCGGCGCTGGTGGGGTATGGTTTGCTGCTGTTGATGTAATTGATGTGGTGTGCCGGATGGCGGCTGGCGCCTAATCCGGCCTACTGCGTGGGTAGGCCCGATAAGCGTAGCGCCATCGGGCATATATAGCAGATTAGTTCAGACGAACCGGCATACCTGAACGGTTCTGTACCGCCTGCTCAACGACGGCCTGATCGACGTCAGACTGGCCGGTGATGCTGGTAATGCTCTTGGTCAGGGTAATCGGTACGATTTCTCCGCCTTCGAACTGTGCTTCAGTCGTAGACAGTGGGTTATGTACTTCGATGTAACGGCTGCCGTCTGGTTCGGTAGTGGCTTTTACCGGCTCATCGATAAACTGTACGCGGGTGCCGACTGGCACATTTTCAAACAGGAATTTGATGTCGTCGTTACGCAGACGCACGCAACCGTGGCTGACGCGTAAGCCGACGCCGAAGTTAGCATTGGTGCCGTGGATGGCATACAGGCGACCGATATACAGCGCGTACAGACCCATCGGGTTATCCGGACCCGCCGGAACAACGGCTGGCAGTGGCTCGCCTGCAGCGCGGTATTCCGCATGCATTTTCGCCGTTGGCGTCCAGGTTGGGCCCGCTTTTTTACGTTCTACTTTGGTGGTCCAGTTGATTGGCGTGTCTTTGCCCAGCTGGCCGATACCGATCGGCAGAACAATTACGGTGTTGGTGCCTTTCGGGTAGTAGTACAGACGCATTTCAGCGCTGTTGATAACAATACCTTCATGCACAGTATCCGGCAGGATCAACTGCTGAGGAATGTTCAGCACGGTGCCGCCTTTCGGCAGGAAGGTATCCACGCCCGGGTTGGCTTCCAGCATGTTAGACAGACCCATCTGGTACTCTGCCGCATAGTATTCCAGCGGCTGGGTGTTGCCTTCAGGAATGGTGATAACCTGGTTTTGGCCAATTAAACGACTACCATCGGTAGGCAGCGGGTACGTGACGGCTGAAGCAGTGTTACAAAAACCAACTACCGCGAGCGCCGCCGCGAAAAGCGTTGTCAATTTCATATTCATTTTTGCGAGATTCTGAAGCCAAGCAGGCTAGTGGGTTGAGATTTATGTAGTGTTGGGCACGCATTATATGTGCATTCTGAGCAACAAGGAATTCGGATGTGTACTAAATCACATTTTTTTCCTTTTGCTTTCACTTTATCTGCGCAGCATGAACGGCGCGATCTTATTGCAGACTTATGGCATAATAAGCGGTTTGTCACATATTTCTTTCTCTTTCAGGATACGCCTGTGTTAGTTTCCAGCAACGTCACTATGCAGTTCGGCAGTAAGCCGCTGTTTGAAAATATTTCCGTCAAGTTTGGCGGCGGCAATCGTTACGGCCTGATTGGCGCGAACGGTAGCGGTAAATCCACCTTTATGAAAATTCTCGGCGGCGACCTCGAACCGACGCTGGGTAACGTTTCACTCGATCCGAACGAGCGCATCGGTAAGCTGCGTCAGGATCAGTTCGCCTTTGAAGAGTTCACCGTGCTTGACACCGTTATTATGGGTCATGCTGAACTGTGGGAAGTGAAGCAGGAGCGCGATCGTATCTACGGCCTGGCCGAGATGAGCGAAGAAGACGGCTATAAAGTGGCTGACCTCGAAGTTCAGTATGGCGAAATGGACGGCTACTCTGCGGAAGCGCGTGCGGGTGAACTGCTGCTGGGCGTAGGCATTCCGGTAGAACAGCATTACGGCCCGATGAGCGAAGTCGCGCCCGGCTGGAAGCTGCGTGTGCTTCTGGCGCAGGCGCTGTTCTCTAACCCGGACATTCTGCTGCTCGACGAACCAACGAACAACCTGGATATCGACACTATCCGCTGGCTGGAGCAGACGCTGAACGAGCGTGACAGCACCATGATTATCATTTCGCACGACCGTCACTTCCTGAACATGGTCTGTACGCACATGGCGGATCTGGACTACGGCGAACTGCGTGTTTATCCGGGTAACTACGACGAATACATGACGGCGGCAACCCAGGCGCGTGAACGTCTGCTGGCCGATAACGCCAAGAAGAAAGCACAGATTGCCGATCTGCAATCCTTCGTCAGCCGCTTTAGCGCCAACGCGTCTAAATCTCGACAGGCGACTTCTCGTGCGCGTCAGATTGATAAGATTAAGCTCGACGAAGTGAAAGCGTCCAGCCGTCAGAACCCGTTTATCCGCTTCGAACAGGATAAGAAACTGTTCCGTAACGCGCTGGAAGTGGAAGCGCTGGCGAAAGGTTTTGATGAAGGCCCGCTGTTTAAAAACTTCAACCTGCTGCTGGAAGTAGGGGAGAAGGTTGCCATCATTGGTGCCAACGGCGTGGGTAAATCCACTATGCTGAAAACGTTGGTTGGCGACTTGCAGCCGGACAACGGTACCGTTAAGTGGTCTGAGAACGCCCAGGTCGGTTACTACGCACAGGATCATGAATACGAGTTCGAAAACGATCTGACTGTTTTCGAATGGATGAGCCAGTGGAAACAAGAAGGCGATGATGAGCAGGTAGTACGTAGCTTCCTTGGCCGTCTGCTGTTCAGCCAGGACGATATCAAGAAACCTGCGAAAGTGCTCTCCGGTGGTGAAAAAGGACGCATGCTGTTCGGTAAACTGATGATGCAGAAACCGAATATCCTGGTTATGGATGAACCGACCAACCACCTGGATATGGAATCTATCGAGTCGCTGAACATGGCGCTGGAAATGTACCAGGGCACGCTGATCTTCGTTTCTCACGACCGTGAGTTCGTCAGCTCGCTGGCAACCCGCGTGATTGAAATTACGCCGGAACGCGTAATCGACTTCACCGGTAACTACGAAGATTACCTGCGTAGTAAAGGCGTCGAATAATTATCCCGTCGTTCTCGTGTTACAGGTGTGATGGTTGCACCTGTAACACGAGATACTTAGGGATAAGGGTATATAAAATTAAACAATCCCCAGCGCGCGTTTGCCGTGGATATTCAAATCCTCCAGCGTGAAGCGTCCTTCCCAGTTAGTTTCATAATCCTCCCGTGGAAAATCACCCGGCGACGCACCTTTTTCCAGTGCGGCCTTCACTTTGTGGGCGTAGGCCAGATTCTTTTCGCACATCGGTGCGGCAGGAATGTACATCACGTTACCCCAACCCTGCTGATTTTCCACCGGTGCGACGGAGTGAATCACATCACAATGCCACCAGACGGAGTCTCCGGCGTCCAGTTGTGGAATGCTGGTTAACGCTTCAATCAGCAGAGGATGCCATTGCGTGGAAATCGGCAGCACCCGGCCGGGCGCAACGCCGCAAAGTTCATCTTCTGGCACATCGTCAAGCAATGGGCGTAACAGCACATACGCCATCGCTTCAGGGATCGGGACCACATGCAACAATCCCTGACCTGGCAGCATATCGGACAATGCAGTCCAGCCCTGGAAGGTACGGAATACCGAACATTTGGTGGTGTTATCCACCGTGTACTCTTCTACCTTGGTGCGATGCGCCGCCTGCCACGGATCGTAATCTTCCAGCTTGCCATTGAATACATGAGCAAAGACCTGCTGATATGCCGGAAGAAGCCAGCGTTCCAGCGCGCCGGAATCCGTATGCGCGCCCAGCCCTTTGGACGTGGTTCCCGGCGGTCGACGGCGAATGCGGTCAGGGTAAATAACGCTGACATCCGGGTTAAACCATTGTTTACCTTCGCTTGTAAAGGTCCACAAACGATTGAGAAACGACTGTGCATTGGCCATTTCTTCACTCTGGCGGGCTTGCATCTGCGCCTGGGACCAGTAGATGGGGTAGATTTCAGGTCGTGATGCGCTCAGGGTACCGAAGAAATTATCGCCTGGTCCTTTATAGACGTCGTCAAAGTGGTTGCGGTCCAGATAGTCCAGCATTGAGCTGTCCCAGCCGAGAGCCTGTTCGCGAGGGAAATGACCTTTAATAACCGCGCATCCGCGACGCTTAATTTCTTCACGCTGCTCTGCATTTACGTGGCCAGCTTTGATATCTGCATAAGATATCACTGGCCACACCGGGGCACCCTGCGCTTTGAGGGCGTTGATTTCTGCCACGCGGGCGGCGATAGCGTCGCTCAACTGATTGAAGATCAACTGAACATCCCCAAGCTGTGCCCGCAGTTGCCGTTTCATCTGCCGGATTGCCGCTTTGTGATCGGCGGGCAGCGTGTCGCTGGTAAAAGTAAAAGCCATATCCACCTCGCATTAACTTTCATTCGAAACAAAAATAACTTACAGATGATAATATAAGTTAAAATTTAGTTAACGCAAGTTTAAAACTTGATGGAGTGAGCAAAATGGAAAAAGAGTGAAAACCGGGATGAGGGATACCCCGGTTGGCAGGATTAGACGTTAAAAGGAGAGGTGTTATCCAGCACTGCCTGAATTACGTTCAGCGCGCCCTGATGGTTGTTGTCGTCGGTCTGATAGCGAGCAATCGCTTTAATACTCTCTGCCGCGTTGGCCATGGCGAAAGAGTAGTGCGCCATTTTCAGCATTTCCGCGTCGTTGCCGCTATCGCCAATGGCGACTACGTTTTGCGGTGACAGGTTCCAGCGTTTAAGCAGGCGGCTGATCCCGTTGGCTTTATGTAAGCCCGGAATGATCAGATCGATAAACCCGAAGCCGCTGGTGACGGGCTTCATGATGCCGTCCAGCGCAGCATGCAGGTGATCGATAACCAATGGGATTTGTTGGTCCGGTAAATTTAGCGAGAACTTGAACAGCACATCGTCGATATCCTGATAATCTTTTACAGGTTTCAGGCGATGGTAGTGTTTTGACATCAATGCGACAAAGGACTCCGGCGCATTTTCGCTAACGTAAGCGCTTTGCAGCCCACAAGCCACAAAGTTGAGCTGCTTATCTTTTAGCAGTTCACTAATGACAATACGGGACTCGTGGCGGGTTAGCTCGCCGTGAAATAGCTGTTTGCCATGTTCAAAAACTAACGCCCCGTTCTCGGCGACAAAGGAAATTTCCTCTTTGAGCTCCGGGAAAAAGGAGATCAGCTGGTAATACTGGTTGCCGCTGGCCACGACAAATTCAATATTTCGTTTTTTTAGTTCCTGATACTGCGCCATAAAACGTGCACGATCGTATTTCTTGGCGTCGTCGAGAAAAGTTCCGTCCATATCGGTGACGATAACTTTGATGGTCATAAAGATAGGCTCCTGGCGATTACTGCAACCAGAAACATTCTAATAACAATGTGACCTGTAGCACAAATTTAATTTCGAATGAAAGTAAAAAGCCGGGTGGTAGCTTCGCCTTACCCGGCTACGGGGAGAATCGTTGTAGGCCGGATAAGCGTCAGCGCATCCGGCAATGGGGAGGGTAGCGTGCCGGATGGTGGTGCGGAATCTCATCCGGCCGACAATATTGTTTACAGCATATGTTCAGTACGCGCGATGATGTCGTCTTGCGCATCCGGAGAAAGCGCAGTGAAGAAGGCGGAATAACCTGCTACACGGACCACCAGGTCACGATATTGATCCGGGTGTTTTTTGGCTTCCAGCAGCGTTTCACGGGAGACAATGTTGTACTGAATATGCCAGCCTTTGTGCTCTTCGAAGAAGGTGCGCAGCAGGATCATCAGCTTTTGCTTATCGGATTCATTTTCCAGCGTGGCCGGGTTGAGCTTCTGATTTAACAGCACGCCGCCAAGAATCGAACCGGTCGGCAGTTTACCCACCGAACCAATTACCGCCGTTGGGCCGAGATGGTCCGTACCGGAAGCCGGACTGGCGCCTTCTGCCAGTGGAGTGTGTGCTTTACGGCCATCCGGCGTTGCCATCGTTGCTGCGCCAAAAGGCACGTTTGCAGAAATAGACGAGGTCCCGGCGTAGTAATTGCCGCCAACCGGGCCACGTCCGTAACGCGGATTATGATACTGTTTCAGTTCATCGATATAGGTCTGATAAGCGCGGGCCAGCAGCGTATCAACGCTATCGTCATCGTTACCGTATTTCGGCGCGCCGTTGATCAGTCGTTGGCGTAACTGCTCATGGGTCAGACCGTCAAAATCATCGGCCAGCGCGGCGGCCAGCTGTTGTTGACCGATAGCACCCTGTTCAAAGACCAGTTTCTTCACTGCAGCCAGGCTGTTACCGAGGTTGGCAATACCCACCTGCAAACCCGATACCCAGTCATACTTCGCGCCGCCTTGCTTAATGCTTTTCGCCCGCTCAATGCAGTCGTCTACCAGCGCGGAGCACAGAATATCGTGCACGTTCTCTTCCAGCATGGTATCGACGACATACTCAATTTCGATGGATTTACGCGTGTAGTAGCGGATCTGTGTATCCCAGGCGTCCATCACTTCGTCGAAATTGTTGAAGTTACCGGCTGAGAGCGCTTTTTCCTGTGGCAGAAAGACTTTGCCACTGGTGGCATCGCGCCCACCTTCCAGTGCCGCCAGCATCACGCGGGCAAAGTTAATAAAGCTCATGCCGGTGCAACGATAGCCCCATTTCCCGCCAACAGCGGTTTCGATACATCCAATAGCCGCATAGTCATAGGCGTCCTGCGGTTCAATGCCCAGCTTAATGAATTCCGGTATGACGATTTCATCGTTGTTAAAGGCGGGCATCCCGAAGCCGCAGCGGATCACCTGCACGCAGGCATCGAGGAAGTCATTACTCATCCCCGCGTGATAACGCACGCTCAGGTTTGGCTGCGTAGAACGCAGGCGGCCGCAGGACTCCAGAATGGCGTAGGAGAGCGGGTTGACGGCATCCATCGGCTGACCGTTGACCAGATTTTGACCACCAATGGTCACGTTCTGATACAGCGGACTGCCCGCCGAGGCTTTCGAATGGGAGCCGGAACGGATTTTGTTCACTTCCAGCAGTTTCAACCAGCAGCTGTGCAACAGTTCAATAGCGTGCTCACGATCAAGGCTCTGGTTCAGTTCGACGTCGCGACGATAGAATGGGTAGAGGTATTGATCCATACGACCAAACGACACCGAGTGACCGTTAGATTCAATTTGCAGGATCAACTGGATGAAATAGCACAGCTGCAGCGCCTGCCAGAATGTTTTTGGCGGCTCATGGGCGATAACATCACAGTTTTCCGCCATGGTCAGCAGTTCATCTCGACGACTGGCGCGAGTTTCTGTGGATGCCATTTTACGAGCCAGCGCGGCAAAGCGCTCAATGTGCAGGCTGACGGCCTCCAGCACGATATCTATCGCTTTCAGGAACTGATCGCCATGGAGGTCTTCCAGACATGTCAGATTGATGCGGGAGCGACGTTCATCGACTTTGTGACGCAGGCCGTCGAGACCTTTTTCCAGCAGCAGCGGGAAGTTTACCGCCAGGTGCGCGTCGCCGGAGGTCATGTTACCTTCGGCTTTGATAATGCCGGTTTCCAGCAGCCCTTTCTGCTCATCAGTGAACATCCCGTAGCAGCGATCCTGCACGGTTTGACCACGCCACCATGGGCACACCTCATGCAATACACGTTTGTTCTCTTCGCTTACCGCAAATCCTGCACCCGGTCTGTCGGCGAGGTCGTCGATCTCTTTTTCAATCCAGGAGACGGTGTATTCCGGGAAAATAGGCGCGGCACGCACTTCGCTTGCCTGGTTACCAATGATCAGTTCGTCATGTTTGATCCAGATGGTGCGTTCCGCCAGATGATGGGCTAGTGCCAGTGCGCGACGTACCGGGATAGGCTTATCCAGGTGTTGCTGATACATCTCGGTATAGTGCTGGGCGCGCTCGGTACAAACCGGTGGTTTCACGATGTGGATCAGGGCCGTTTTATGCGCTTTGATACGGTCGCTGAGTGTGTCCAGTTTCAGAGTGGTCATGGCGATTATCCTCGTAGGGTCGCGGTTAAACCTTTAAGGCTGGCGTACTGCTGGGCAAATTCGAGCAGTGCTGGCGCATCAAGCGGTTTATCCGGTGCGTTGTAGGGTTGACTGAGTAAGTGGTATTTGTTGATGCCCAGGGTGTGGTAGGGCAAGAAATGGATCTCACCGACGTGAAGCTCATCGGCGGCAAAATCGGTAATGGCCTGAATAGCAGCTTCGTCTGCGTTGAATCCCTGAATCAGCGGTACGCGGATAATCATTTTTTTACCGGCGGCAGCCAATTTTTTTAGATTTTCCAGTACGCGAGAGGCACGCCCATCGGTCCATTGTTTAAACGGCGCATCCGCCACGTGTTTTAGATCGGCCAGAAATAGATCGACGTCAGGTAATGATGGTTCAATATACTTCCACGGGACATGCAGACAGGTTTCCACTGCGGTATGAATGCCGGCGTCGTGGCTGGCCTTGAGTAACGCTGCCGCCAGCTCTGGCTGCATAAACGGTTCGCCGCCGGACAGGGTGAGGCCCCCTCCGCTGCGATCGTAAAACGGTTTATCTCGCAATACGGTCGCCATGATATCGTCCACGCTTTTTACCTCTCCGCAGACGGTTAACGCCTGAGTCGGACAGCAGTCGGTCAGTACGGTGAGAGCGTCATCGGTCAGTTTTTCGCGATGAATAAGTAATCCGCCCAGCGCCCGTTCAATCACCGCGGGTGCAGCCTGAGCACAGAGATCGCAACCGTCGAGGCACAAACGCGCGTCATAAAGCAGGTCCTGCGTGCGGGCGCGGCTTTCCGGATTCTGGCACCACCGACAGCCCAGGGAGCATCCCTTAAGGAACACCACGGTACGAATACCGGGGCCATCATGCGTGGAGTAGCGCTGGATATTGAAAATCATAAGCGACCTCTTTTCTTTCGTATAAAGATTAAATTACTTTCGAATGAAAGTTATATTGACATGCGTCAACTAACCGTGAGGTTTCGCCGTGCTACCTTTTATTCATGCTAATTATTCGTTTGAGGAAAGCTTATGGAACTCTATTTAGATACGTCTGATGTTGATGCGGTAAAAGCTCTGGCGCGCATTTTCCCGCTGGCAGGGGTGACCACTAACCCGAGCATTGTGGCGGCAGGGAACCAGACGCTGGAAGTACTACTGCCGCAACTGCAGGAGGCGACGGGAGGGCAAGGGCGTCTGTTTGCTCAGGTGATGGCGACCACCGCCGAAGGGATGGTCAGCGATGCGCGTAAGCTGCGGGCAATCATTTCTAATATCGTGGTCAAAGTGCCGGTGACAGCAGAAGGTCTGGCGGCTATAAAATTGCTGAAAGAAGAAGGGATCCCGACGTTGGGTACTGCGGTATACGGTGCAGCTCAAGGGTTATTGGCTGCTCTGGCGGGTGCGGAATACGTTGCGCCATACGTTAACCGCGTGGATGCGCAAGGAGGGGATGGCATCCAGACGGTGACCGACCTGCAGACGTTACTGAAAATGCATGCCCCGCACGCCAAAGTACTGGCAGCCAGTTTTAAAACACCGCGTCAGGCGCTGGATTGTCTGCTGGCGGGCTGCGAGTCCATCACGCTACCGCTGGATGTTGCTCAGCAGATGATTAGCTCTCCGGCAGTTGATGCTGCCGTCGCGAAGTTTGAGCACGACTGGCAGAGTGCATTTGGACGCACGTCGATCTGATGCTGTTACCGGATGGCGCTAACGCTTACCCGGCCTACGTTGGAGCCGTTGTAGGTCGGGTAAGGCGAAGCCGCCACCCGACTTTTTTACTGCCCGCAAACCTCACACCCCGGGTTGCGCATTAGCTTCATTTCGCGAAACTGGCAGGTCATGGCGTCGTACATGACGATTTTTCCAGACGCCGGTTTACCATAGTTTGCCAGCAACTTAATGGCCTCCATCGCCTGTAACGAGCCAATCACGCCGATCAGCGGGGCCATCACTCCTGCCTCGACGCAGGTCAGGGCGTTTTCACCGAACAGACGACTCAGGCAACGGTAGCATGGCTCTCCTTCCTGATACGTAAAGACGGTAATTTGTCCTTCCATGCGAATTGCCGCCCCAGAAACCAACGGAACCCTGGCGGCGAAGCATCCGGCATTCAGCTGATTGCGGATGCTGATGTTATCCGTACAGTCCAGCACCAAATCGTGCTCGGCGATCAGCGCGTGAATCTGGTTTTCTTCCAGCAGCGCATTCACTGGCGTAATGGCGATGTAAGGGTTAATCCGCGCCAGTGCGTCGCGGGCGGAGAGCACTTTGGGCTGTCCAACGGTCGCATCGCTATGCAGCGTCTGGCGTTGGAGGTTCGACACGGAGACTGTGTCAAAGTCGAGCAGGGTTAAATGCCCGACGCCAGCGCCCGCAAGGTACTGGGTTGCTGCGCATCCCAGCCCCCCCAGACCAACGACCAGTACCCGCGCATCTTTGAGCGCTTCCTGACCTTCGAAATCGAAGCCGCGTAGAATGATTTGCCGGTTATAGCGCATCATCTCCTGGTCGCTGAGTTCTGCCATTACAGGCCTCCAAACAGTGCGTTAAACGGCTCGACCTCAACCCATTCTCCGGCCTCAACGTTACCGCGATCGCGCTCCAGCACGATAAAGCAGTTGCCCTGGCTAAAGGAGCTAAAAATATGCGAGCCCTGGTGTCCGGTGGTGGTGACTTCCAGTTCGCCTTCCGCGGTACGCTGCAATACACCACGTTGAAAATCCAGACGCCCTGGCGTTTTCTTCAGGCGTGAGGCGGTGCGCACGCGCTGGCGCGGAGGTAACCCACAGGCGGTGTTTCCGCTGAGTTTCGCCAGCAGCGGTTGCACCAGCTGATAAAAGGTGAGGGCTGCAGACACCGGGTTACCCGGCAGGCCGCAAAACCAGCTGTTGCTCAGTTTACCAAACGCGAACGGTTTACCCGGTTTGATGGCAAGCTTCCAGAAGGCAATTTCTCCCAGCTCTTCCAGAATGGTTTTGGTGTAATCCGCTTCGCCTACCGAAACACCGCCAGAGCTGATGACGACGTCGGCCTGGCTGTCGGCTTCGATAAATGCGGCTCGCAGCGCGTTGGGATCGTCGCGAATAATTCCTAAGTTGATCACTTCGCAGCCCAACTGCTGCAGCATCAGGTGAACGGTCAGACGGTTTGTGTCATAAATCTGCCCGTCGCCCAGCGGTTGACCCGGCAGTTGCAGCTCATCACCGGTGGAGAACAACGCCACGCGAACTTTGCGAACGACCGGTACTTCGGCAATGCCGAGTGAGGCCAGAACCGGAAGCTCGGCGGTTGTCAGACGAGTTCCGGTGGGGAATACCACCGCGCCGTTTGCGATATCTTCACCGCGCAGACGAATATTTTGTCCGCTGCGGACCTCGGCGGTAAAACGCACACCGTCGTCAGTTTGTTCCGTTTGCTCCTGCATCACCACCGCTTCACAACCGGCAGGCACCGGGGCACCGGTCATAATGCGGATGCAGGTTCCCGCAGGCCACTCGCCGTGGAATGGTTGACCAGCAAAGGCTTTGCCAGCCACCGCAAGAGGCTGGTCTGATTGTAAATCGGCTAATCGCACCGCATAGCCATCCATTGCCGAGTTATCGAATCCCGGCACATCAATCGGGGAGATGACGTCGGTGGCCAGAATGCGACCAAAGCATTGAACCAGCGGCAGCGTTTCGACGGCGGTGAGTGGGGTAATACGCGAAAGCATCTGAGAGAGAGCCGTTTCAAGCGGCATCAGTCCGGCGGTAAATTCCATGAGAAGACTCCTGCGGGGCAAAATCGAATCTGCTCATTATGTCAGAAAATGGACGCGGACAGTATGCTACCTCAGGCTTAGGATCCGATCTGAGACAGGTTTTCTGCCAGAGAATAGCGCTACAGGAAAAATGCAGTATAGACTCATTATTTCGGCTTTTTTCCAGGAGGCTAAATGGCTGCGATTATCCCGAATTCAATTCGACAACAGGTGAATGCCGCCAGTGCACTGATTGCGCGGATTATCGAGGGCGACCTGGTTGCTGTTCATTTGTATGGCTCTGCTGTTGAAGGTGGCTTAAAGCCCCAAAGCGATATCGATTTACTGGTTACCATTAGGCTGCCACTGAATACCTGGCAAAGAAAAGATCTGATGCAGGGTTTTCTGGAAATATCAGCACCGCCTGGCAGCGTTGATAACTATCGGGCGCTGGAAGTGACCATCGTGGTCTATTCACAACTTGTGCCGTGGCGATTCCCTCCGGCGAGAGAGATGCAGTTTGGCGAATGGTTGCGTGATGATATCTGCGCTGGCGTGTATGAACCGGCGCAGGTGGATCCTGATCTTTCCATCCTGCTGACCCAGGCCCGGCGCGTCAGCGTAGCGTTGTTCGGTGAACCCGCTGAGACGTTATTCAACGTCATCCCTTTTAGCGATGTCGTGCAAACATTTCGGCATATCCTTGATATGTGGCAGCAACCGGGCGATTTAGAAGGTGACGAGCGAAATATCATCCTTACTCTGGCGCGTATTTGGTACAGCGTAGTTACGGGCAATATTGTCGCTAAAGATGAAGCCGCCTCCTGGCTTATACCGCAATTACCCGATGAGTATGCGGATACGCTGCAAGCCGCACGTGCGGAATACCTGGGGTTAACCAAAAAGAACTGGACTGCATCTATGCCGTCTGTTGAACGCTTTGTGTTTTATGCAAAAAAACAGATTGCCGATCGGCTTGAATAATATATTCAACGATGTTGGAAGATACACTTTCTGTTTAACTCATTTAAATAACCTGATGGGATGGGGCGTGAGGTACGGGCCTTTACCTTTACATGACGTCTGCATCTTTCTATATTCAAAAATCGAATCAATAAGTCACAGAAATTCTGATATTTATAACCCGGTACCTGCCACCTAATGGACGAAAAAAATGGGTAAAGCAGTCATTGCAATTCACGGCGGCGCAGGGGCTATCACCCGTTCGCAGCTGAGTCAGGAGCAAGAGTTGCGTTATATTCAGGCGCTGTCGGATATCGTTGAAACCGGCCAGCGGATGCTAGAGGACGGTCGTAGCGCACTGGATGTGGTGACCGAAGCCGTGCGCTTACTGGAAGAGTGTCCGTTGTTTAATGCCGGAATTGGCGCGGTATATACCCGTGATGAAACCCATGAACTGGATGCCTGCGTGATGGACGGTAACACGCTTAATGCGGGAGCCGTCGCCGGAGTCAGCCATTTACGCAATCCGATTCTCGCGGCGCGCCTGGTAATGGAACACAGCCCACACGTCATGATGATAGGTGAAGGGGCTGAGAACTTTGCCATTGCGCAGGGTATGGAACGCGTATCAGCGGATATTTTCTCTACGCCAGAACGCTATGCTCAACTGCTGGCGGCGCGAACAGCGGGTGAAACGGTGCTGGACCATAGCGCGAGCCCGCTGGATGAAAACAACAAAATGGGTACCGTGGGGGCGGTCGCGTTAGATATGTTTGGCAATCTGGCGGCCGCAACATCGACCGGTGGAATGACCAACAAATTACCGGGGCGGGTGGGTGACAGTCCGTTGGTCGGCGCAGGCTGTTATGCCAATAACGCAAGTGTGGCAGTCTCCTGCACCGGAACCGGGGAAGTCTTTATTCGTGCGCTGGCGGCCTATGACATTGCGGCGTTGATGGATTACGGCGGCCTGAGTTTATCGGAGGCGTGTGAACGCGTAGTAATGGAAAAATTACCGGCGCTCGGTGGCAGCGGCGGTTTAATTGCTATCGATCATGAGGGCAATGTCGCCTTGCCGTTTAATAGCGAAGGCATGTACCGCGCCTGGGGATACGCAGGCGATACGCCAACCACCGGTATTTATCGGGAAAAAGGAGATAGCGTTGCCACACAGTGATGAGCTTGATGCCAGCGACGTGCTGGCAGTCAACAATCTGAATATTGCCTTTGAACAGGAGCAGCAGCGCGTCAGTGCGGTGCGCAATCTGTCATTTCGCCTGAAGCGTGGCGAAACGCTGGCGATCGTGGGCGAATCCGGTTCAGGAAAATCGGTAACAGCCTTGTCGCTGATGCGTCTGATTGAACAGGCCGGCGGCGAGGTGACCTGCGATGAAATGCTGCTACGACGCCGTAACCGACAGGTTATTGAGCTGGGTGAACAGAGCGCATCACAAATGCGTCACGTGCGCGGTGCGGATATCGCGATGATCTTCCAGGAGCCTATGACATCGCTCAATCCGGTGTTTACCGTGGGCGAGCAGATTGCCGAGTCTATACGCTTGCACCAAGGCGCCAGCCATGAAGAGGCGATGGTAGAAGCGAAGCGAATGCTCGATCAGGTGCGTATCCCCGAGGCGAAGGCGATTTTATCGCGATATCCACACCAGCTTTCCGGCGGTATGCGCCAGCGGGTGATGATCGCCATGGCACTGTCGTGTCGCCCTGCGGTTTTAATTGCCGATGAGCCGACGACCGCGCTGGATGTCACCATTCAGGCGCAGATCCTGCAACTAATAAAAGTGTTGCAGCAGGATATGTCGATGGGAGTGATCTTCATTACCCACGATATGGGCGTCGTGGCGGATATTGCCGACCGCGTGCTGGTGATGTATCAGGGCGAGGCGGTAGAAACCGGCAGCGTTGAACAGATTTTTCACAATCCCCAGCATCCCTATACCAAAGCGCTGTTGGCAGCCGTGCCGCAGCTTGGGGCGATGAACGGGCATGAGCTTCCACGCCGTTTCCCGCTTATTTCATTGCACGATCCCAGTCATGTAGAACCGCAGACCGAGCAGGACACCGTGGTTGAAGGCGAGCCTATTCTGCGGGTACGAAATTTGGTGACGCGTTTTCCTCTGCGCAGCGGCATTCTAAATCGCGTGACTCGCGAGGTGCATGCAGTGGAAAACGTCAGTTTTGATCTGTGGCCGGGAGAAACGCTCTCGCTGGTGGGGGAGTCAGGCTGCGGGAAATCCACCACCGGGCGGGCGCTGCTGCGCCTGGTTGAGTCTCAGCGTGGGGAAATCATTTTCAACGGACAGCGTATTGATACCCTTGCTGCCAGCAAGTTGCAGCCGCTGCGTCGGGATATTCAGTTTATCTTCCAGGATCCGTATGCCTCGCTCGATCCGCGCCAGACTGTGGGATATTCCATTCTGGAGCCGCTACGGGTACATGGGTTATTGCAGGGCGATGCGGGGTCAAAACGGGTTGCATGGTTGTTGGAACGTGTAGGCTTGCTACCTGAGCATGCCTGGCGCTATCCGCATGAGTTTTCCGGCGGTCAGCGTCAGCGTATCTGTATTGCACGGGCATTGGCGCTCAATCCCAAAGTGATTATTGCCGATGAATCTGTCTCGGCGCTGGATGTTTCAATTCGTGGGCAAATCATCAACCTGATGCTCGACCTGCAGCGAGAATTGGGTATCGCATATCTGTTTATTTCCCACGATATGGCGGTAGTGGAACGGATCAGTCACCGTGTGGCGGTGATGTATCTGGGGCAGATCGTTGAGATAGGCACCCGGCGGGCGGTGTTTGAAAATCCGCAACATCCGTACACTCGCAAGCTGATGGCGGCAGTTCCGGTCGCCGATCCATCCCATCACCGTCCCCAGCGCGTGCTGTTGTCGGACGATATCCCCAGCAATATTCGCAAACGTGGCGAAGAGATTTCCCCCGTTTCGCTCCAGTTAGTTGGTCCGGGGCATTATGTTGCGCGTGGGCAACCAGAAAATGCGCTTTCGCGTTTATAACAGGCAGGCAGGGTTTAGGAGAATAACATGACAAAAATTGTTGCTCGAAAATGGCTGGTTGCTGTGGGAGTGGTCTCTGCACTGGCCGCATCGCCTGGCTGGGCCGCCAAAGATGTGGTGGTGGCGGTGGGATCCAATTTCACGACGCTCGACCCCTATGACGCGAATGACACGTTGTCGCAGGCGGTAGCGAAGTCGTTTTATCAGGGGTTGTTTGGCCTTGATAAAGAGATGAAACTGAAAAATGTGCTCGCGGAGAGTTATACGGTTTCTGATGATGGGCTGACCTATACCCTTAAGCTGCGTCAGGGGGTGAAGTTTCAGGATGGCACCGACTTCAACGCCGATGCGGTTAAAGCTAACCTCGATCGGGCCAGTAACCCGGAAAACCATCTGAAACGTTACAACCTGTATAAGAATATCGATAAAACCGAAGTCGTCGATCCGTCGACGGTGAAGATTACGCTGAAACAGCCGTTCTCTGCCTTTATCAATATTCTGGCGCATCCGGCAACGGCGATGATTTCTCCCGCCGCGCTGGAGAAATACGGTAAGGAGATCGGTTTCCATCCTGTGGGGACCGGGCCGTACCAGCTTGATACCTGGAATCAGACGGATTTTGTGAAGGTTAAGAAGTTCGCGGGCTACTGGCAGCAAGGGTTGCCAAAGCTGGATACGATTACCTGGCGTCCGGTGACCGACAACAACACGCGTGCGGCCATGCTGCAAACTGGGGAAGCGCAGTTTGCCTTCCCAATCCCTTACGAGCAGGCGGCGTTACTGGCGAAGAACAAAAACCTGGAACTGGTGGCCAGTCCGTCTATTATGCAGCGTTATATCAGCATGAACGTCACGCAAAAACCGTTCGACAACACAAAAGTGCGTGAGGCGCTGAATTATGCCATCAACCGCCAGGCGCTGGTGAAAGTGGCTTTTGCTGGTTACGCGACGCCGGCAACCGGCGTTCTCCCCCCGTCGATAGCCTATGCGCAAAGCTATACGCCGTGGCCCTACGACCCGGCGAAAGCGCGCGAACTGCTGAAAGAAGCAGGTTATCCGAACGGTTTTACCACTACGCTATGGTCTTCGCATAACCACAGTACCGCGCAGAAAGTGCTGCAATTTACCCAGCAGCAGCTGGCGCAGGTGGGCATTAAGGCTCAGGTTACAGCGATGGATGCTGGTCAGCGCGCCGCGGAAGTTGAAGGGAAGGCGCAGAAAGAGAGCGGGGTACGGATGTTCTACACCGGCTGGTCGGCGTCTACGGGTGAAGCTGACTGGGCGCTGTCACCGCTGTTTGCATCACAAAACTGGCCGCCAACTCTGTTTAACACGGCGTTCTACAGCAATAAGCAGGTGGACAGTGATTTATCGGCAGCGTTGCAAACTAACGATCCGGCGCAGAAAGCGAAGCTGTACAAAGACGCGCAGGATATTATCTGGAAAGAGTCGCCGTGGATCCCGCTGGTAGTGGAAAAACTGATTTCGGCGCACAGCACCAGGTTGACCGGATTCTGGATCATGCCGGATACCGGATTTAGCTTTGATGATGCGGATTTAAAATAAGCTATTCATTCGGCCCCGCAGCCCAGGGGCCGGCGAAGGGAGCGTGATGCTTAACTATGTTTTCAAGCGCCTGCTGGGGTTGATTCCAACTCTGTTGATTGTTGCGGTGCTGGTATTTTTATTTGTTCATCTGCTACCCGGCGATCCGGCCCGGCTGATTGCCGGACCGGAAGCTGACGCCGAGGTGATTGAACTGGTGCGCAAGCAGCTGGGTCTGGACCAGCCGTTGCATGTTCAGTTCTGGCATTACATGACCAACGTGTTGCAAGGCGATTTTGGCACGTCGATGGTTTCTCGTCGCCCGGTTTCTGAAGAGATAGCCAGTCGTTTTATGCCATCACTATGGCTGACTATTGCCAGTATGGCGTGGGCGGTATTGTTTGGTATGACGGCGGGGATCATTGCTGCCGTATGGCGAAATCGTTGGCCGGACAGATTAAGCATGACGCTGGCGGTCACCGGGATCTCGTTCCCGGCGTTTGCGCTTGGCATGCTGCTGATGCAGATATTCTCCGTTGAGCTCGGTTGGTTACCCACCGTTGGCGCTGACACCTGGATGCACTATATCCTCCCGTCTATTACGCTGGGCGCGGCGGTGGCTGCGGTGTTAGCCCGATTTACTCGCGCCTCGTTTGTTGATGTGCTCAGCGAAGATTATATGCGTACCGCGCGCGCTAAAGGGGTGAGTGAAACCTGGGTGGTGTTAAAACATGGTCTGCGTAATGCGATGATCCCGGTGGTCACCATGATGGGACTACAGTTTGGCTTTTTGCTTGGTGGATCAATCGTGGTTGAGAAGGTGTTCAACTGGCCAGGGCTTGGGCGACTGTTGGTGGACTCCGTCGAAATGCGCGACTACCCGGTGATTCAGGCCGAGGTACTGTTGTTTTCTCTGGAATTTATTCTTATTAACTTAGTGGTGGATGTGCTCTACGCTGCCATTAATCCGGCTATCAGGTACAAGTAAGGATGCGATTTTTTAACTGGCGCCGACAGGCGATTTTAAATGCGATGCCCCTTGTTAAGCCAGAGCAGATACGCACACCGTGGCATGAGTTCTGGCGTCGGTTCCGTCGACAGCACATGGCGATGGTCGCTGGGCTGTTTGTATTGCTCCTGATCATGGTGGCGATTTTTGCCCGCTGGCTGACGCCATTTGATGCCGAGAATTACTTCGATTATGACCGTTTGAATGATGGGCCGTCGATGCTGCATTGGTTTGGCGTTGACTCACTGGGACGGGATATTTTTAGCCGCGTGCTGGTTGGCGCGCAAATCTCGCTGGCGGCAGGGGTCTTTGCCGTGTTTATTGGCGCGGCGATTGGTACGGTACTGGGGCTGCTGGCGGGATACTACGAAGGCTGGTGGGATCGACTGATCATGCGAATCTGCGATGTGCTGTTCGCCTTTCCGGGGATATTGCTGGCGATAGCCGTGGTCGCCGTGCTGGGCAGCGGAATTGCTAATGTGATCATTGCCGTGGCCATTTTCTCCATTCCAGCCTTCGCGCGCCTGGTGCGCGGGAATACGCTGGTGCTGAAGCAACAGACGTTTATTGAGTCTGCGCGCAGTATTGGTGCCAGCGATGCGACCATCATCTTCAACCATATTCTGCCTGGAACTGTCTCATCGATCGTGGTCTTCTTTACCATGCGAATTGGTACGTCGATTATCTCTGCCGCGAGCTTGTCATTCCTGGGATTAGGCGCACAGCCGCCGACGCCGGAGTGGGGGGCAATGCTTAATGAAGCGCGCGCTGATATGGTGATCGCGCCGCACGTGGCGATTTTCCCGGCGGTAGCGATATTCCTGACGGTGCTGGCGTTTAACTTACTGGGAGATGGTCTGCGCGACGCGCTGGACCCGAAAATTAAAGGGTAAACCGTAGGCCTGATAAGACGCTTCAGCGTCGCCATCAGGCATTGCCTGATGCGGCATAAATGCCTTATCCGGCCTACGTTGGGTTACGCTAATTAAACGCGGGTGCCCCACAGATCGTATTCATCTGCGTTTTCGACCTTCACGCGGATGATATCGCCAGGTTTCACCTTGGTTTCACCATTCAGGTATACCGCGCCGTCGATTTCTGGAGCATCAGCCATGCTACGACCAATTGCGCCTTCTTCGTCAACTTCATCAACGATAACCAGAATCTCGCGGCCCACTTTCTCCTGCAAACGTTCAGCAGAGATCTGCTGCTGCAATTGCATAAAGCGGTTCCAGCGTTCTTCTTTCACCTCTTCCGGGATTTGATCCGGCAGGTCATTAGCGCCAGCGCCTTCTACCGGGCTGTATTTAAAGCAGCCCACGCGATCCAGACGCGCTTCCTTCAGGAAGTCGAGCAACATCTGGAAGTCTTCTTCCGTTTCACCCGGGAAACCAACAATGAAGGTGGAGCGCAGCGTCAGTTCAGGGCAGATTTCACGCCACTGCTTGATGCGCGCCAACTGTCTGTCCACGGAGCCCGGGCGTTTCATCAGTTTAAGAATACGCGGGCTGGCATGCTGTAACGGGATGTCCAGATACGGCAGGATTTTGCCTTCCGCCATCAGCGGGATCACATCATCAACGTGCGGGTAAGGGTAGACGTAATGGAGGCGCGTCCAGATCCCCAGTTTTGATAACTGTTCGCACAGATCAACCATGCTGGTTTTGACCGGCTCGCCGTTATGGAAACCGGTACGATGCTTCACATCTACACCGTAAGCAGAGGTATCCTGGGAGATTACCAGAATCTCTTTCACGCCCGCATCGACCAGACGCTTGGCTTCGCTGAGGACGTCGCCAATCGGACGGCTCACCAGATCGCCGCGCATGGATGGAATAATGCAGAACGTGCAGCGGTGGTTACAGCCCTCGGAAATCTTCAGATAGGCGTAATGGCGAGGAGTCAGCTTAACGCCCTGCTCTGGAACCAGGCTCTGGAACGGGTTGTGTTTTGGTTTTGGCACATAGTGGTGAACGTGCTCCAGAACCTGTTCATAGCTATGCGGCCCGGTGATTTCCAGTACCTTCGGGTGGACTTCACGGATCTGATCGACTTTCGCGCCCAGACAGCCGGTGACAATCACCTTACCGTTCTCATTCAGCGCTTCGCCAATTGCTTCCAGGGACTCCTGAACCGCACTGTCGATAAAGCCGCAGGTATTAACGATAACCATATCCGCGTCGTCGTAGCTTGGCACAACATCATAGCCTTCGGTACGAAGTTCGGTCAGGATGCGCTCAGAATCGACGAGGTTTTTCGGACAACCTAGTGATATAAAACCAATTTTTGCCATTTTCTTATACTGTACATTGCTCGTAATCGGGGGATTATACAGATGCCTTCACGGTACATCTATATCTGATCAGCATAAGACGGAGAGAATAAAGAGCGATACCTATAAAGAGTAGATCGGTCAGTGAAAGGTGTTTAGTGAGTCTAATTCCGGCTTTAAGTGCCGCTTCTTGGCTATAGACACTCATTATCGTAAATTTTATCTCGTCGAGCGTTACTAATGAGGTTTAATTTGAAAGATATTGTTTTGAAGTCGAAACTTGAAATGGCTAAAACTCTTTATGCTAATGGTGTGAGTTTATATTATATTTCACTTGCCACAGGCTTAAGTTGGCGTGTATTAATGACAGAATTAACGTTCATCGCCAGTCATGAAAATATTCGACAAAAAGCTAACGCTCACGTACCCAAACTTTAAATAATTCACCTGTCTATTACCATCCTACAAAATTTGAAAGGTAACGTTAATATGTATATTTCGCCACTTCCGGTCGCCACGGACTCTGATGTTGATAAACTTAGAGATGATATTGCTAATAAACTTTTATTCACTATTGGCAAAGATCCCGCAATCGCCACGAAACGGGAGTGGCTTAATGCGACGTTATATGCGGTACGCGATCGGATGGTCGAGTGCTGGCACCGTTCTAATCGGGCGCAATTCTCTCAGGATGCGCGCCAGGTATATTATCTGTCGATGGAATTTTTAATTGGTCGTACGCTATCCAATGCATTGCTCTCTTTAGGTATTTATGACGAAGTCAGAAGCGCGCTGGAGGCAATGGGGCTTGAACTGGAAGAACTGATTGATGAAGAAAACGATCCCGGGTTAGGTAATGGTGGTCTCGGTCGTCTGGCGGCCTGCTTCCTTGATTCACTGGCGACGCTTGGGTTGCCGGGATGTGGATACGGTATTCGTTATAACTACGGTATGTTCAAACAAAATATCGTTAACGGTGTACAAAAAGAGTCGCTGGATTATTGGCTGGAATACGGTAATCCCTGGGAGTTCAAACGTCATAATACGCATTATAAAGTACGTTTTGGCGGGCGTGTTCAACAGGAGGGGAATAAAACCCGCTGGCTTGAAACTGAGGATATTCTGGCCGTGGCGCATGATCAAATTATTCCAGGTTATGCGACGGACACGACTAATACGTTACGCTTGTGGAACGTGCAGGTGAATAGCGAAGTTAATGCGGGCAAACTGAATCAGCAGGCCGACTTTGCTACTGAAGTGGAAAACAAATACCACTTCGATCGTATCTCGCGGGTTTTGTACCCGGATGATTCCACCGATGCGGGGCGTGAATTGCGTTTACGCCAGGCCTATTTCCTGGCCTCGGCGACGATTCAGGATATTCTGAGTCGTCATTATCAGTTGCACAAAACATACGACAATCTGGCCGATAAAATTGCGATTCACCTTAATGATACGCATCCTGTACTGGCGATCCCTGAGTTGATGCGTTTATTGATTGATCATCATCAGTTTAGTTGGGATAACGCGTTTGACGTGACCTGTCAGATTTTTTCTTATACCAACCATACGTTGATGAGTGAGGCGCTGGAGACCTGGCCAGTAGAAATGCTAAGTCGAATTTTGCCGCGCCATTTGCAGATTATTTTTGAGATTAACGATCGTTTTATGAAGACCTTACAGGAACGTTATCGTAATGACAGCGATCTACTGAAACGTGTGTCGTTAATTGATGAATCCAATGGTCGCGTCGTTCGTATGGCCTGGCTGGCAGTAGTTGTCAGTCATAAGGTTAACGGCGTGTCGGCATTGCATTCAAAACTGATGACCGAATCACTGTTTGCAGATTTTGCGAATATTTTTCCCCTGCGTTTCACCAACGTAACCAATGGTGTGACTGCGCGTCGTTGGCTGGCGCTGGCGAATCCACCGCTTGCCAAAGTGCTGGACGAAAATATCGGTGACAGCTGGCGGACTAAATTAATGCAGTTGGGCGAGCTGAAGCAGTTTATAGATTATCCGTCGGTGAATGAGGCTGTGCATCGTGCGAAACGTGAAAATAAGCAGCGGCTGACGCACCATATTGCCACTCACTACGGCGTGGTGGTGAATCCTGATGCGCTGTTTGATGTGCAGGTGAAACGCATCCACGAGTACAAGCGGCAACTCATGAATGTGCTCCACGTTATTACACGTTATAACCGGATCAAAGCCGCGCCGGATGCCAACTGGGTACCGCGAGTGAATATCTTTGCCGGAAAAGCAGCCTCCTCTTATCACATGGCAAAACAAATTATTCGCTTGATTAACGATGTGGCGCAGTTAGTCAATAACGATCCGCAGATTGGCGGCAAACTGAAAGTAGTATTTATTCCGGATTACAGCGTCAGTCTTGCTCAGCTAATTATTCCGGCAGCCGATCTGTCAGAGCAAATTTCCCTGGCCGGGACGGAAGCCTCCGGGACCAGTAATATGAAATTCGGTATGAATGGTGCGCTGACTATCGGTACGCTCGACGGTGCGAATATCGAAATGCGCGAATACGTTGGGGAAGATAACATCTTTATCTTTGGCAATACGGCGAATCAGGTTGAAACTCTGCGACGTGATGGCTATGACCCGAGGCACATCTTTGAAAAGGATGAGGAACTTCATCAGGTGCTGACGCAAATCGGTACGGGGGTGTTCAGTCCGCAGGAGCCAGGGCGTTATAGAGAGGTGTTGGATTCATTGATTAACTTCGGCGACTACTATCAGGTGTTGGGCGATTATCGCAGCTATGTAGATTGCCAGGATTCGGTGGACGAGTTGTATCGTACTCCCCGGGAGTGGACGACAAAAACCATGCACAATATTGCTAACATGGGGTATTTCTCGTCGGACAGAACGGTTCAGGAATATGCCGACCATATCTGGCGCATAGCAAAAATTCGCGTGTAATCAGTTTTTCTAACGCTCAGCCTCTCTAGTTTTCATCACAGGGAGGCTGTTTGCAAATCAGCCAGAATAGGTGAGAGAATTTTGTGGGTATTGCTTTCTTTGCGCGATGAGGCAAACACGCTAAATTGTGGCAAGGGAAACGGAGTGTTTATTTTTTTTAGTCCATACAGCTGAGCGTGTGTTTCAAATACCTTTTCCGGGATCACCCCTAAACAATGGGTATTGGACACAATCGTCAGAATCGCCGTAAACGATGAGGTAAGCAGGCAGCGTTCTCCGGTTCTGAATTTTTTATCCACAATACTACGATGATAAATGATTTTCTCATTCTTAGTATTGTAACCGACCAGGTTAGCGTTTCTGAATTGCGCTTCACTGATGGTGTTACCATATAAAGAATTATTCTGCGAGGCCGCCAGCACCAGGCGCATATCGCATATTTTCTGGCATGAAAGACTTGCTGACTCTACAGAAAAGGTAGAAAAAACGACATCTGCCTGACGCATATTCAGCAGTTCAATAATACTCTGTTCATTCAGGTCGGCGGTAAGGTGCAGGAGGCTGATATCGGCGTCAGTCTCGATTATTCTGGCGGTGACATCTGGAATAACGATAGGGGAAATAAAAGATTCCGTATAAAGCGTTAACCTTTTCTTGGCGGCAGGCGTGGAAAGCGGCATCAGCGTTGACAGCTTATCGATAATTGGGATTGTATTATCATACAGTTCATCAGAATAGACCGTCGGTAACAGTGCATTCCCGCTACGGACAAAAAGATTATCACCCATCATTTCGCGCAGTTTTCTTAATGACTGGCTGACGGCGGAAGGTGATATGTTCAGCATGTCAGCAACTCTGGAAATGCTACCCACGCTATAGATCAAACAGAAAATGGTCAGCAGATTGAGATCTATTTTTGATAGTGTGCGTATTTTTTCTGCATCATTTGCTTTCGACATAGACCCCTCATCATCAACACCATGGCAGTAACCACATCAGGTATAGCAAAAAAAGTCAGGCGAGTCAGACACTGGGCGCCTTCGATAAGCGTACAGAATGAAGTTGTAACATTGTAAATTATGTTAATCAATTGGGCTTTATTGATGTAGGACATCTATTTGTTCAAAAAACAACCATACTATTAAGTTGCACCATAGTTGGAAAGAGGAGGAACAAAGTATGGTTGTTGACAGACTGAGAACCGATCTTCTCAACAAATTGATAAACGCCCGTATCGAACTTGCCGCTTATCTGCAGTTGAGAAAAGCGAAAGGCTACATGTCAGTTAGCGAGAGCGATTGCCTGCGTGATGTTTTTTTTGCACTGAATCGCGAATTGCACGAACAATCACAGCTTCACGGTATGCATCTTGATCAGGAAGAGTGGAATGCCCTTCATCGTGCTGAAGGGGCGTTAGCCGCCGCCGCTGTTTGTCTTATGAGTGGACATCACGATTGTCCAACGTTTATCGCCGTTAACGCAGAGAAACTGGAAAACTGCCTGACAACGCTGACGCTAAGTATCCAGAGTTTGCAATCTTACCCAACGCTGGAACACGTCTGAATCAGGGGGAGGGCGCTCCCCCTTTTCGTTAAGCTTATGTAAATGTGGCAGGATAATTCCCCTTGCTGGCTACGCTTTATGCAGAGCTATTCAGGAGGTGTTATGCGTCGACTCTTTCTCTGTGCTGCCTCATTCGCGCTACTTTCCACTTATGCCGCCGCGGTAAAAGTGGAAGTGCTGCAAACTAAACTCGATCACCCATGGTCACTGGCTTTTTTACCCGATAACCGCGGTATGCTCATTACGCTCAAAGGTGGACAGCTTCGACTCTGGCAGCCTGATAAAGGGCTTTCCGACCCGCTGACCGGCGTACCAAAAGTCTGGGCGAATGGTCAGGGAGGACTGCTTGATATGGCGTTAGCACCGGATTTTGTACAATCTCGCCGGGTATGGCTAAGCTTCGCTGAAGCCGACCGCGAAGGCAAAGCGGGCACCGCGGTAGGCTACGGGCGATTGAGTGACGATCTCAAACATCTGCAAGGATTTCAGACCGTTTTTCGCCAACAGCCAAAGCTTTCCACCGGGAACCATTTTGGTGGACGTCTGGTATTTGATGGTAATGGTTATCTGTTTATTGGCCTGGGAGAGAATAATCAACGCGCTACCGCCCAGGACCTGGATAAATTGCAGGGTAAATTAGTCAGACTGACCGACGAGGGCAAAATTCCGCCGGATAATCCGTTTGTGAACAAGGCGGGAGCGCGGGCAGAGATTTGGTCGTATGGCATCCGCAACCCGCAGGGGATGGCGATGAATCCGTGGAGTGATGTGCTGTGGCTCAATGAGCATGGTCCACGCGGAGGCGATGAGATTAATATCCCCCAGAAAGGGAAAAACTACGGCTGGCCTATCGCGACCTGGGGGGTTAACTACAGTGGTTTGAAAATTCCCGAAGCAAAAGGTCAAATTGTTGCTGGCACGGAACAACCCATCTTTTACTGGGAAAAGTCGCCGGCGGTTAGTGGAATGGCTTTTTACAATAGCGGTACCTTCCCGCAGTGGCGGCAAAAGTTGTTCATCGGCGCGTTGAAAGATAAAGAAGTGATCGTGCTGAGCGTTAAAGGGAATACGGTGACTGAGGATGGTCGTCTGTTGCAGGAAAGGGGGCAGCGGATCCGTGATGTGCGCGTCGGACCAGACGGTTATTTGTACGTGCTAACCGACGAGTCCGACGGGGAATTACTGAAAGTGAGTCCCTGATTTGGTTAGCTGACCGGGATCATCACGATTTTTTGAAACGCCGGGCGCTCGGTCAGTTGTTGATACCAGCGTTCCAGATGCGGGCGCGGGGTCCAGCTCAGGCCAACGTTGAACAGGTTATAGATGAACGGTGCCACAGCGATATCCGCGGTGCCAAATTCAGCCCCGGAGAACCATGGCTGGTCTGCCAGCGCGTTATCCAGAATGGCAAACAGGTTATCGCAAACTTGCTTACTTGCCTCAATGGCCGCCATATCGCGCTGATCGGCAGGTGTTCTGACCAAACCAAATAAGATAACCCGATGCGCAGGGCTTAGCGTCTGATTTGCCCAGTCCATCCATTTTTCACCGACGGCGCGCGCGGCCGGGGCGTCAATCCACAAACGTTTTTGTCCGTACTGAGCGGCCAGATAGCGGACAATGGTATTGGATTCCCACAGAACAACGTCCGTTTCATCATCGCGTAGTAGCGGGACCAGTCCGTTCGGGTTCAGTGCCAGATAGTCGGCATCGCGGTTACCGCCATGCTGCCCGCCCGCCAGAATTTGGTTATATGGCAGTTCCAGTTCCTCGAGCGTCCACAATACTTTTTTTACGTTGGTCGAGTTATTGCGACCCCACAGTGTAATCATAGTAACCCCGCAAATTAATTGAGCAGCTTTATGGCTGCAGATGCCATCTGACTAGCTCACATGGTGGGGTAAACCTAATATTTACGCAACAAAGTCTAAAAAAATCGTGCCAGGAGCAGCGCAGCGCGGCGTTATTGCATAAACTTTAAAAACTTTACCAACTTACGGTTTCTTTAAGCTCGTTAGTGCGTTATTACTCACCGCACTTATTTTACACGTCATCCATCAGACTTTTTCTGCATGGGGTGGTCGAGGTCGCTTGGCCGGTTTTGTGTAAACACGGTGTGGTATGACGTGGTTTTTTGGAATGGATACTCGGGTGGCATTTATGACGCAATACTTCTCTTCACTTCGCAGCTTTGCTGCAGGTTCTGCACTCTTAATCCTTTTGGCGCCGACCGTACAGGCGGCGGAGCAACCGACGGCCCCGCCGAGCGTGGACGCGCGTGCGTGGATTCTGATGGATTACGCCAGTGGTAAGGTGCTGGCGGAAGGTAATGCTGATGAGAAACTGGATCCTGCCAGTCTGACCAAAATCATGACCAGCTATGTGGTTGGGCAGGCGCTGAAGGCCGGAAAAATTAACCTCAACGACATGGTCACCGTGGGCAAAGACGCCTGGGCGACCGGTAATCCAGCCCTGCGCGGTTCGTCGGTCATGTTCCTCAAGCCCGGCGATCAGGTTGCGGTGTCCGATCTGAATAAAGGCGTTATCATTCAGTCAGGTAACGATGCCTGTATTGCACTCGCTGATTACGTTGCTGGCAGCCAGGAATCCTTTATTGGTCTGATGAACGGCTATGCGAAAAAACTGGGGCTGACTAACACGACTTTCCAGACGGTGCACGGCCTGGATGCGGCAGGACAGTTCAGTACCGCACGTGATATGGCGCTGCTCGGGAAGGCGTTAATCCACGATGTGCCGGAAGAGTACGCTATTCACAAAGAGAAAGAATTTACCTTCAATAAAATACGTCAACCGAACCGCAACCGTCTGTTGTGGAGCACCAACCTGAACGTGGATGGTATGAAAACCGGGACCACTGCCGGGGCGGGATACAACCTGGTGGCCTCCGCGACACAGGGCGATATGCGCCTGATCTCCGTGGTGCTGGGAGCAAAAACCGACCGCATTCGTTTTAATGAGTCAGAAAAGCTGCTGACCTGGGGCTTCCGCTTCTTTGAAACCGTTACGCCGATCAAGCCGGATGCGACTTTCGTGACCCAGCGCGTCTGGTTTGGCGATAAGAGTGAAGTGAATTTGGGCGCCGGAGAAGGGGGGGCTGTGACCATCCCGCGTGGCCAGCTCAAAAACCTGAAGGCCAGCTTTACCCTGACTGAACCACAGCTAACAGCACCGCTGAAGAAAGGTCAGGTTGTGGGCACTATCGACTTCCAGTTGAACGGAAAATCCATTGAGCAGCGTCCGTTGATGGTGATGGAAGATGTGGAAGAGGGTGGTTTCTTTAGCCGCATGTGGGACTTTGTGATGATGAAATTCCACCAGTGGTTTGGTGGTTGGTTCTCTTAATCTTATCTATTGCCGGATGGCGCAATCGCCGTCCGGCAGTATCTGTTAGTACTTCAGCGTGATACGTTGCGCTTTAGCGTACTCAACAAACGCATCGTCAGGGCGGTTATCACTGATGATGGTATCAAAGCGTTTTAATTCCCCCATCCTTGCAGGTCGCACCTTACCAAACTTGCTGTGATCGACCACCAAAACGTGATGCTGCGCCATCGACATTGCCCAGTGCTTCACCGGCAGTTCTTCCAGATTAAAGCAGGTCGCGCCTTTTTCGATGTGAACACCTGCTGCGGAATAAAAGGCGATATCCGGACAGAGGTTGTTCAGCGTTTCCTGGAAATCGAGCGGTTTAAAAATCGCGTTACTGGCATGGAATTCACCACCACACAGAATGACGCGGCACTGCGGTTTTTCCTGCAGTACCAGAAACGTATTCAACGAGTAGCAGATTGCGGTGAAGGGCAGTTCATTGTCGATCGCTTCAATGATCCACGGCGTGGTCGTACCGCAATCGAAAAAGATGGTCTGATGCGCCTGCACGAGACTCGCCGCCTGCTGGGCAGCGCGACGCTTTTCATCAACCAGACGGGATTTTTGATCGCTGATTAAATAGTGGTTAGCGCTGCGGGGTTCCAGAACAATATAGCCCCCGAGCAGCACGACGGGAGCATCATGATTATTCAGGTCGCGACGAATGGTCATCTCAGATACGCCCAGCAACGTCGCGGCTTCTTTGAGGTGTAATTTATCGCTGCGTTTCAGCGCCTGCAGTAATTGACCAATACGCTCGTCGCGTCGAGTTTCCATAGTTCCCCTGGAGAATAGATTAAGTGCTCAGTTTCGCGCTTAATACTACTCTTTTTACCGCGGGTTAGTCACGTACCCAACCTTTACGGATGGGGAGAGCGAAGCAGGTGCGATAGCACGTCTGCAAGCCGAGGTACAAGGTTGTGCCGAACCGTTGCCAGATCATCTGGGCGCTCAGGCAACCGATCAACCCGGCCAGTAATCCGCCCAGCATATCCAGCGGCCAGTGAACGCCAAGGTAAACACGTGACCAGGCAATCGCCACGGCGACAACCATCAGCAGAGCACCCGTCCACAAGCGATGCCAGAACAGAAAGGCCAGAGCAAAGGTAAAGATAACCGTACCGTGGTCGCTCGGGAAAGAGTCATCTGCCGCATGGTGCAGGAAGTTATAGCCGATGTGGTTAACGAACGGACGATCGTGGGGGAAAAGATGCCCCATCAGCCAGGAAATCGTCAGACCGACTACTAACGCAATGGCCATTTTGATGACCAACTGGCGCTGGAGCGTAACCTGACCACGAGGTCCCCAAAGCCAGAGCACAACGGCTAACAGCGGCACAATGCTGATCAGATCTTTGGCAATGAAAATGGCGAGCGAAATTGCCCATTGCGCAGAGTCGGGTGTTGCATTGATCAAGTAAAAAAGAGAATTGTTCAGATTTTCCAGCATAACGTCCAGACTCAGTGTAATCGTTAAAAAGGCCCATAGGGGGAAGAGCATAAAATTGCTTTCACGGGATAAAAAGCGGTCTTGTCTTATTTGCCTGTTAAATGACGATTTTTAAGACAATTTATGAGGCTTATTGAGCATGATAGCGGTCTCAACTTAAATTAACCTTAAAGCAAAATGTTCTTGAGCAAATGAGTGTAAAAATGTGCGCATTTTGCTTTCAAATCACATAATTCACTATCACCAGTACGGCGCATTTATTACACTTTGCGCGATTTTTCTATAGTTAAGAGATTGCATGCAGAACCGTTTATCTTCAGGCGTCCGTTTGGGGCGTCAGGCATTACTTTTCCCGCTCTGTCTGGTGCTTTACGAATTCTCCACTTATATCGGCAACGATATGATCCAGCCCGGAATGTTGGCGGTGGTGGCGCAATATAACGCCGGATTAGATTGGGTACCTACGTCTATGACCGCCTATCTGGCAGGCGGCATGTTTTTGCAGTGGTTGTTAGGACCGCTGTCGGACCGTATTGGTCGTCGTCCGGTAATGTTAACCGGCGTGATCTGGTTCATCGTTACCTGCCTTGCAACCCTGCTTGCACAGAATATTGAGCAATTTACCTTCCTGCGTTTTTTGCAGGGGATAAGCCTGTGCTTTATTGGTGCGGTGGGTTACGCCGCCATTCAGGAATCTTTTGAAGAAGCGGTCTGCATAAAAATTACCGCGCTGATGGCAAACGTGGCGCTGATTGCGCCACTGCTGGGTCCGTTGGTAGGCGCAGCCTGGGTACATGTTCTGCCGTGGGAAGGGATGTTTATCCTGTTTGCTGCTCTGGCGGCCATCTCCTTTTTTGGTCTGCAACGCGCGATGCCGGAAACGGCAACCCGGCTTGGTGAAAAGCTGTCCATTAAAGAGTTGGGCAAGGATTATAAGCTGGTGCTGAGGAACGTGCGCTTCGTTGCAGGCGCACTGGCGTTGGGTTTTGTCAGCCTGCCGTTACTGGCGTGGATTGCGCAGTCCCCGATTATTATCATCAGCGGTGAACATCTCAGCAGCTACGAATATGGTCTGTTGCAGGTGCCGATTTTTGGCGCGTTGATTGCTGGTAACCTGATGCTGGCGCGTCTGACTTCGCGAAAAACCGTGCGTTCGCTAATTATCATGGGCGGCTGGCCAATCGCCGTTGGCCTGATTATTGCCGCTGCGGCCACGGTGGTGTCATCCCATGCATATCTATGGATGACGGCGGGTTTGAGTATCTATGCGTTTGGCATTGGCGTGGCGAATGCGGGGCTGGTGCGCCTGACGCTGTTTGCCAGCGAAATGAGTAAGGGTACCGTTTCTGCCGCAATGGGTATGCTGCAGATGCTGATTTTTACCGTTGGTATTGAGCTGAGTAAACACGCGTATCTGCTGGGAGGGAACGGCTTGTTCAGCTTGTTCAATCTGGCAAGCGGCGTACTGTGGCTGATTCTGATGGTTATCTTCCTGAAAGATAAACGGGTAGGGAATTCCCGGGAAGGTTAAGGACCGGATTTCCGCAATCCAGCGCAGATAAGCATAATGACGCCGATAAATTCATCATTATGTTGATAAGAGAATCACGCTGTAGGCCGGATAAGCGAAGCGCCATCCGGCGGCCTGTAGCAAATTACCGGATGGCGGCGTAAACGCCTTATCCGGCCTACCGCTCACCAAAGATCTTAACTGACCAGTATTACGGTTGTCCGGGCCTGGCGACAACTTAGTGGTGGTCGTCAATCTGATGTTCGATAACCATCCCTTCACCAACGCTTGCCACATGTCGCGCATAAGGATGTGCGCGATAGACAGGGGCCGGAGCAGGCGCTGGAGCAACATATACCGTTTGTGGTGCGGTCGTTACGCTGACCGCCTGGGGCACGCTGACGGAAGAGGGTACTACCACCACTTTATAACCGCTGGGGACATCAACGGTAACGCTTTGTGCAAATGTTGTCCCCGCAAAGCCCAGCAACAATGTCGCCATCAGTACACTTTTCTTCATGATCCGCTCGCCTGAAATATTCACTGGAAGTAATAATCCAGCGGGTTAATTTGAGGCGGATTATGAATAAATCATGCCATCATTTTGTTGCCGTCTGTGCTGAGCCGTTAATGCGTAAACGGTGCTTCATTCTTTAACACGCGGTCGATAATATCCAGAACGCCCTCTTCGTTGTTCGAGCCTGCGCGATATTTTGCCGCCTCGATCACCGGCTCATGGGCGTTGGCCATTGCAAAACTAAATCCTGCCTGACGCAGCATCTCAATATCATTTCCGCCATCGCCAAACACAACAACTTCATTGTCGTTAATATTCCAGCGTTGTTGCAGCAGGCGCAGACCGTTAGCCTTATGCACGCCGGGAATTATTAAGTCGATGCTGCCGTAGCCGGTATGAACCGGTACCATAATATCGCCAATCGCCTCGTGGAGATCGGCCTGTACCTGTGGAATTCGGTCGTCGGAAATATTCAGCCCGAACTTGAAGAAAACGTCGCTGAGGTTGTCAAAATTATCTACAAATTCAAGACGATGATAATACATGGCGGAAACGTTCTTATGCTCATCGCTGTACTGTTTCAATGTATAGGCGCTGTTTTTACCACAGGCAATAATGTCGATATCGGCGCGGGTCAGCAGATGCTCTACGATGGCATGGAAATCGTCTTTAGCCAGTTCGCCGTTAAAGACATCTTCTCCTTCACTGACCACCCAACCACCGTTTTCGGCGACAAATGAGATCTCATTGGCCAGTTCGGGGAAAAAGGAAATCAACTGATAATATTGGTTGCCGCTGGCGACCACAAAGCGGATCCTTTGTTCTTTCATCTGGTGGTATTGCGCCATAAAGCGCTCACGGTTATAGGTTTTTTGGTCGCTTAAAAATGTGCCGTCCATGTCAACTGCAATTAATTTGATACTCATTAGCTGTTCTCCATCACCGTAGTATTTTTGAGATCCGGTTTCGCTACCGCTTTCGCGACGACGGCGGCGACAAGCACCAGCGCCAGCACCACTAACATAGCGCTGCGCAGGCCATAGTGTTCACCCAGATAGCCCAGCAGCGGCGGTCCAACAAGGAACGCCAGGTAACCGGTGGTCGCCACAACGCTGACGCGGGTTGGGGCATCGGGACCGGTGTCGCTAGCAGCTGAAATGGTCAGCGGGAAGCCGAGCGATGCGCCGAGTCCCCACAGAATAACGGACACACCAGCCACCCAAGAGCTGTCGACAAAAATAATCAGGCTAATCCCGAGAGCGCCCATCAGTGCACTGGCGCGCACCACCGCAACGCGGCTGTAACGGTCGATGAACCAGCCACCGGTAAATCGCCCAACGGTCATACCCAGCGTAAAACCGGCATAAATCAGCGAGCCTGATGTCGGGCTAAATCCATGTCCGTCCACCATTAACAGTGGAAGCCAGTCGTTGGCGGAACCTTCAGCAAATGCCATCGCCAGCACTACAACGCCGATCAGCAATAGCTGGATATCACGATAAAAAGGCAGGCCTTTTTCACCGGAGTGAGAACCGTCAGCGGCATTTTTGCCCGTGCCGTCAGGAATAGCTTTGATGGCGATGAAAATAGGTGTGATAGCAACCATTGCAGCCAAAAGAATATGCGCGGTAGCCGGGACGCTGAAGGCGGTAAGCATCATTCCAACTCCAGCCCCTGCCAACGTTCCCAGGCTGTAAAAACCGTGCATCATCGGCAGCACGGTTTTGTTCATTTCACGCTCAACTGCCGCACCTTCGACGTTGATGGCAACTTCTGCCGCGCCAAAGCTGGCGCCAAATACGCCCAGGCCAAACGCGAAAAGCCATGCGGAATGCAGCCAGAGCGCTACGCTGAGGATCGCCATTCCGAGAACGGCACAAGACATGGTGGTGCGGATCACCTTACGCGTGCCAAATCGTTTCACCAGCCAGGCCGAACAAAGTATGCCACTCATCGAACCAATAGAGAGCCCAAACAACACCGCGCCCATTTCGGCAGTGGAGATGGAGAGGATATCTCTGATGGCAGGGGTACGCGTTGCCCAGGAGGCCATTAATAATCCTGGTAAAAAGAAGAACGTGAACAGCGCCCAGGTGCGACGTCTTAAGGCTTTGCGTGATGAGATGCCAGTCATGAATTCGGGCCAAAGAAAAGAGGGAAGGAGACAACATTAGCAAGACTGTGTACATTTGTACACAAATGCAATAAGAGGAAATGTAGTGCGACGTGCAAACGATCCGCAGCGGCGGGAAAAAATAGTTCAGGCGACTCTGGATGCAGTAATAGCCCATGGTATTCATGGGGTTACACACCGTAAAATCGCTATGATTGCCGAGGTGCCACTGGGTTCTATGACCTATTACTTTTCGGGAATTGATGAGCTTTTGATGGAGGCATTTGGCCGTTTTACTGACAGGATGATGCTGCAGTATCAGGACTTTTTTGCCGATGTTAAGGATGCGTCGCAGGCTTGCCATGCCATTACCGATATGATTTACGGCTCTCAGGTTACAACGCCTGATAATATGGAGCTCATGTATCAGCTGTATGCTTTTGCCAGCCGTAAACCAGCGTTGAAAACGGTGATGCAGAACTGGATGCTACGCAGCCAACAAATGCTGGAGCAGTGGTTTGACCCGGTTACGGCGCGGGCGCTGGATGCGTTTATTGAAGGAATGACGCTGCATTTTGTCACGGACAAAAAACCGCTGCAGCGAGAAGATATCTTGCTGATGGTGGAGCGTACCGCAGGGATACCCGCGACAGTCAGCTGTGCGTAGCGCCTCCGGTAATATTCACCACCGTCGCGGTCATGGCGCTGGCATGATCTGAAGAGAGAAAGGTCATGACCTCAGCGATTTGTGCAAGCGTAGGCAGGCGCGCGAGCATGGTACTTTGCGCCGCACCCCCTAACCATTGATCGACGGTTAAACCCATTGACTGTGCTTTAGCGGAGAAAATTTCTCCGGTATAGGAGCCAGCTGCAACAGCATCCACAATCGCATGCGAGCGCACGCCGACGACCCGGATATTTGCCGGTCCTACCTCGCTGGCGAGCGCTTTAATAAAAGCCTCTGTTCCTGCACAACCAACAATATGACCCAGATGACCAGGCATCGCCATCGGAGCCGCGGGGGCAACAACGCTGAGAATGACGCCCGCACGATTGCCGCCCATGTGCGGCGTTACGGCTTTAGCGATATTGAACTGCGCCGAGAGGAAAGGGGTGATGCCGCTCATAAACTCAGAGAGGGATAATGCGTCAAGGTGTTTGCCCTGTTCGTGCATAAATCCCGTTGCGTTAACCACCACATCTATTCCACCAGTTTGCTGCGCAAGGCGGGTAACTTCCTTCGATGCGTTGTGCTCGTCGAGTACATCGGTGATAAAGGTTTCGACTGTACCACCTGTCGTTCGGATAATACTGGCCGTCCGTTCAAGTTTTTCCTGGCTGCGAGCACCCAGACACACATGGGCTCCTTCGCGCGCCATGGCCTGCGCAACCGCACTACCAATAGCCCCGCTACCACCAAAAATTACTGCGACTTTGCCAGTAAGCAACATGACTAACCCCCATCCCCGATAAAGCACCGTTTTAAAGTATGTGCCATAACCGGCATGCTGCAAATTTGGGAGGAGTTTCAGAGGTGGAAGGCGATGAACGCAAATTTCAGGCAACAAAAAAACCATTTATGTCAATGGGTTAATGAAAACAAAGACTTGCAGGATAATCAATAAGTTAGTTTGGTGGTGAGAAGTGACGATTACGGGGTATTACCAACCGCTGTCGCCACTTTGTCGCCACTTGGCAGCGTAGCCAACGGGTTGAAGCGCAGGGCGGTTTCAAGATGGTCAGGGGCCAGGTGAGCGTAGCGCATGGTCATTTTAATGTCGTGATGACCCAGGATTTTCTGCAAGGCAAGGATGTTTCCACCTGACATCATAAAATGAGCAGCGAACGTGTGGCGCAAGACGTGGGTAAGCTGCCCGCGCGGCAGTACGATAGATGTCTTATCCATCACAGATAAAAACTGGAAATAGCAGTCGGTAAAGAACCTGAAGCCGTCCAGGGCAATGATTTCCTCATACAGCTCTTTACTGATCGGAATGCTGCGGTTCTTTTTACCTTTGGTCCTGACAAACGTGATTCGGTATTTAGTGACTTGGGAGCGTGTGAGATTTACAGCTTCGCGCCAGCGTGCTCCGGTACTCAGGCATATCTTAACGACCAGGGCGAGCAGGGGACTTTGGCGGTTGCAGTCGTACAAAAGCTCAGTAATTTGTTCATGCGTCAGCCAGGCCATCTCCTTTTCTGCGATGGTGAATTTGCGCATGTTCTCCAGCGGGTTCGGTGCTGTCCATTCACCTAGTCGGGCCAGCTCGCTAAAAACGCCGCTAAGGTAGCTTTGCTCAAGGTTGATAGTTACCGGGCTGGCACCTTTCTTCCATTTGTCGCTAAAGTAAATTTCACCCGTTAGGCGTTTATCACGGTAATGCGCGAACAATTTGGAACTGAGATCTGTCGCGAGGGGGTTTCCGAGAGCCTCGACCATCAAGAGCAGCTTGTCGTAAACATGCTCGCCAGCGGTAAGGGATTTGCCGTGCAGTTTAAACCAGAGTTCAACGACATCTTTCAACGTCCGACGGTCTACCGATTCACCCAGCCAGGGTTTCGCCTCCGTCTCATCCATAGTGTGACGTTCAAAAGCTAATGCTTCACCTTTGGTGGCGAACTGCTTACGCACACGCCGCCCGCTGCGCCCAGCGGGGTAGCATTCGCATATCCATTTACCTGTGTCGAGTTTTCGTACTGCCATAAAAAAGCCCTCATGTCTGATGGCTAAATTTAACTGTATGTTTGAACAGTGGTCAATGTTTGTTAAACACAAAACCAACATGTCTTGGGTAGCAACATTCTCAAAATTTGGGATCTTTTAGGGAAGGTGCGAATAAGCAGGTCATTTCTTCCCAAGCTGACTCGCTGATTAAAATTTCGCGGATCTGGGCCGATT
>NZ_JAOWGW010000024.1:0-3048 GCF_030332945.1 Citrobacter sp. Cpo037 | reverse complement strand
TTGGTTTGGTAGAAACGATAAATCGTGCGGCTGGATCACTGCAAAAAGACCAGAACGGCGCGGATGTGCCACAACCGGATTGGTTTGTACGTAATATCGGTGCTGCGAGGGCTTTCAATGGTGGAATAAACATTGGTGGGGGTGGTGAATGGTGGACACCTGATTTGATCAGCTGGCTTGAAAATCAGGGGGCATTTAATCATCCATACTGGATGTGCAAAGGCTCATGGTCATACGCTAATAACAGGATAATTACTGATACTGGGTGCGGGAATATCCAGCTAGCCGGTGCGGTCGTGGAGGTGATGGGCGTTCGTGGTGCAATGACTATTCGTGTCACTACAGCCACGGCGGGTGCAGGGACACTCAGCACTCAGTTTACCTACACCAATCATGGTGATGACTATTCACCAGGCTGGAGGCGTGATTTTAGTACAGCAAACAAGCCAACATCTGAAGATGTCGGGGCGCTGCCGATAACTGGCGGCACTGTCAGTGGCAACCTGGGTGCTACTGGTATTGTACAAGCAGGAAGCAGTAAGAAATTTGCTCTATCAAGTGTAAATACCGCTGCTAAAAATGCCGATTTTAATCTATGGGGAAATGCCGAGCGCCCTGTCGTTATAGAGATGAGGGACGATTCCGGGTGGCATTTTTATAGCCAGAGAAATACAGATGGAAGCATTACTTTTGCAGTAAATGGACAAGTTACACCATTCAACTACGGTAATTTTGATGCTCGTTATCAGCTAAAAGATAACTACGCAACACAGGCATGGGTATCGCAAAACTTTGTCCAGAATATCCGACAATCAGGTGTGGGTTATATTGATGCAGAGAAAAATTCAGGTCAGCGCCTGGTGCCAGCCGGAGGTGTGCTAATTGGCTCTCAGGTCAATGGGGAATGGGACAACAACGAGGGGTTCTATTACACCTGGATTCAGCAAAATATCAACGGTAACTGGCTCACAATTGGACGGGTATAAATAATGCAGCTTTTTAAAAGATTTACTCGCTATCATCCTGTTGAAAGTGAACAGGCTGAATTAGCAGAAAAGCACAACGTAATGTTTTTGCGGTCAGAAGATGGAACGGACTGGTATGAAGCACAGAAGAAATTTTCCACAGATACAATGAAACTTGTCATTGATGACGAGGGAATTATACGCTCCTTTTCCCGCGACATAACGACGCTTTGGCCCGTCGACAGAAGTGTTGTAGAGGTGGAATACAGCACGTCATTCGATGACGTTTGGATCGATGGCGGCTGGCAGTATCGGCATGGAAAAATATCTCCTCGTGTTTATACGAAGGCAGAGTTAGTAGAGCAGGCCGAAAGAAAAAAATCCAGCCTGCTGGCAGAGGCTATGGCGGCAATTGCTCCGCTTGAACGGGCGGTAAAGCTGGGTATTGCTACCAGTGAAGAAATCGCCTCGCTTGAAGTCTGGGAGCGCTATAGCGTCATGGTGAATCGGATAGATACCTCAAAACCTGAATGGCCTACGCCTCCAGGTAGTTAAAACGTTGGTTTAGTAGACACGATAAATTTGGCAGATAGCGCAGTTCAGGAAACAGATATTCAGACATCGCGTGATGATGTTACTCCTGGGCATCTGTTGACGACTGGTAGCGCAATTGCAACCCGTTCAGTCGCAGCATCGAATGCAGAATGGGCTTATACAAATGACTCAAACAGCTTGCCAGCTAACGCAGTGAGCTTTGTTTATTCAACTGCCAGAAATTCCCCCGGATATGAGGCGTCAGTTCTGGATTATTCCGGGCTTTCTGGTGAGTATCGAACACAAATTGCAGCAAGTTATACCGCTAACAAAATCAGTTTCAGGACCAAAAACGGCGACAATAACAACTGGAATAACTGGTTTGAGTTTTACCATACTGGAAATAAACCTACCCCGCAGGATATAGGTGCTCTGCCAGCAGGTGTACAGGGTGGGATAAGGGATGGAGGCAGTTTTGAGGGGTTTACAATTGCGGGGTTTTATTGGGTAAGTATTGATAATGCTGAGACAGTCGCAGGTATGCCTTTGCGTAACGATGGTTCACGCTGCTATGGATATGGCTCTTTACTTGTTATTCCGGCTGGCAATGCCATCACACAGGTCTACATCAGTGATGCCGGAGATTTTGCTACAAGACAATGGTGGGGTAACTGGCATCCATGGAAATCATCTTACAGCCCTGCATCTAAACCCAGCCCCGGTGATATTGATGCCTACACTAAAGCAGAATGTGACGCCCGTTATATTGGTGATGTTCAGTTAGGGGCGGGAACGCGAGTCGCTACCTGGAACGTAGAGGGAAACTGGCCTAACTCGCCGGGCTATGTCATCACATCAGTATTTAAAGATTTACAGGGGGCAAACATTGACGGGGTGACTTACGCGCCTCTCCAGAAAAGAATGGGTAACCAGTGGTACACCGTTATTGGGGGAACGGCATAATGCAAAATATTAAAAACTTCAGGCTTGTGGATACACCGGGCAACCGTGAGAAAACACCGGGTGAAATAAATATTGGTAGCCTGTTCCTGGAATCTGAGGACGGGCTGGACTGGTATGAGTGCCAGGCACTTTATTCAGATGATACGGCCAAAATCATGTATGACGCATCTGGAATTATCTGGGGGGTTGTTAATAAGCCCGTGCCGCAGCGGAATCACACTTTTGCAGTGTCAATGCTATGGCCTGTAAATATGTCCGTTGCTGAACTGGATGCGGCGTTATGTCCTGATGATTGTTCAGGCGATGGTTCATGGCGATATGTTGATGGAAAAATCGAGAAAATCCCTACTAATTACATTGCTATTGCTAAAAGTAAAAAATCCCGACTGCTGGATGAAGCCAATGCTGCGATTGCTCCACTTGAACGGGCTGTAAAACTGGGGATTGCCACTGGTGATGAGATTACAGCACTGGAAGCATGGGAACGCTACAGCGTCATGGTGAATCGGATCGATACCTCAAAACCTGAATGGCCTACGCCTCCAGGGAGCTAAAACGTTGGTTTAGTAGAAACCATAAATCGCGC
>NZ_JAOWGW010000023.1:0-313 GCF_030332945.1 Citrobacter sp. Cpo037 | reverse complement strand
AGTGTGTCGTTTCAATTTTCAGCTTGATCCAGATTTTTAAAGAGCAAATATCTCAAACGTGACTCGGAAGTCAGTTTTGAGATACTTCGGTCGGCGACTTTCACTCACACATACCAGCAAGTGGCGTCCCCTAGGGGATTCGAACCCCTGTTACCGCCGTGAAAGGGCGGTGTCCTGGGCCTCTAGACGAAGGGGACACTGAAGTCTCAATCGCAAGACGCCTTGCTATTTACTTTTCATCAGACAATCTGTGTGAGCACTGCAAAGGTCGGTTCTTTAAGGTAAGGAGGTGATCCAACCGCAGGTTCCCCTA